>NZ_JBEXYB010000007.1:0-228171 GCF_040630715.1 Streptomyces sp. NPDC005752
AACCCACCGAAGTGGGCCGGGGTATCAACATATTTGGCGTTGACTTTTGGCACGCTGTTGAGTTCTCAAGGAACGGACGCTTCCTTCGGTCCCGTTTCACCGGGGCCCTCCGGGCGCTTCCCTTCTGTTCTTGCTTTTCCGACTCTATCAGACTCTTTCGTGTCCGATTCCCGGCCGAAGCGGGTTCCTACCTTTTCGCTTTCCAGTTCTTCGCTTTCGCGCTTCCCTTTCCGGCGAGTCCGACTCTATCAGATCCTTTCGGGCCTGATCCCCGGTCAGCGGGGTTCGTCCTCCCGGCCCTTCGGCCGTTCCGACGAGTGAGACATTAGCGGAATCCCCGGCCCCGACGCTAATCGGGTCGCCCTCGAACACTGATTCCTCATTTCGCACGTGCGCACCCATAAACGCACGACAGAAGTCGCTCGTTCTGAGTGGTTACTGCGGAATCGCTGCCCGGGGACCGACCGGAGTCGACGCTCACGTCGGACAACTCGGAGGACACTACGGTTCGGAGTAGGGCGTGTCAACCCCCTCCGACTCACCCCGGGCCGTGGGCCGCGTGCCCGCCGCAGTGACGTCGCACGGCGGCGGGTCCAGGAGCGTGGGAGCTGAGACCTCGGTGGGATGCCCGCAGGTCAGCCGTTGCCCGTGGCCAGCTCACGACTGCGGTCGCGGGCGGCTTCGAGCGCCGCGATGAGGGCGGCGCGTACGCCGTGGTTCTCCAGCTCCCGGATGGCACTGATGGTCGTGCCGGCAGGGCTGGTCACGGCCTCGCGGAGCTTGACCGGGTGTTCGCCGCTGTCCCGGAGCATGACGGCCGCTCCGATGGCGGCCTGGACGATCAGGTCATGGGCCTGGGCTCGGGGCAGACCGAGCAGGATGCCGGCGTCGGTCATCGCCTCGACGAGGAAGTAGAAGTACGCGGGACCCGAGCCGGACAGCGCGGTCGCCGCGTCCTGCTGGGACTCGGGGACCCGGAGCGTCTTGCCGACGCCGCCGAAGATCGACTCGGCGTGGCCGAGGTGCTCGGCGGTGGCGTGACTGCCCGCGGAGATGACGGACATGCCCTCGTCCACCAGCACCGGGGTGTTCGGCATGACGCGTACGACCGGGGTGCCGGTGGCGAGGCTGTCCTCGATGAACCCGGTGGTGATCCCGGCGGCGGCGCTGATGACCAGGCGGTCGGGGCTCAGGTGGGGGGCGAGCTCGTCCAGGAGCCGGCCCATGTCCTGGGGCTTGACCGCGAGGATCAGGATGTCGGCGCTCTTGGCGGCCTCGGCGTTGGTGACGGCCTCGACGCCGTATCGGGTGCGTAGTTTCTCGGCGCGCTCGGGGCGGCGGGTGGTCACCAACAGGTCACCGGCCCGCCAGCCGGCCCGGATCATGCCGCTGAGCAGCGCCTCGCCGATCTTTCCTGTGCCGAGGACTGCGACTGTCTGGGTCATGCGGTTCATCCTCCGGGTGGCGGTACGTGGTGGTCCGTCATCCTCGCACCGCACCGTCAGGTGGTGCGGCGCCTGAGTGTGGCCGCGCCCAGGCAGAGGACGAGCAGCGCGCTGCCGGCGACGACGAGGACGTCGCGGTAGAAGTCGCCGGTGATCTCGGTCCGGATGAGGACCTCGTTCATCCCGTCGACGGCGTACGACATCGGCAGCACGTCGGAGACGGTTTCGAGCACGGGGTGCATCTGGTCGCGCGGTGTGAACAGTCCGCAGAGCAGCAGCTGCGGGAAGATCACGGCGGGCATGAACTGGACCGCCTGGAATTCGGACGCGGCGAAGGCCGAGACGAACAGGCCGAGTGCCGTGCCGAGGAGTGCGTCGAGCAGGGCGACCAGAAGCAGCAGCCAGGGGGAGCCGACGACATCCAGTCCGAGCACCCAGAGGGACATCGCGGTGGCCAGGAGGGACTGGGCCACGGCGACGGCGCCGAAGGCCAACGCGTATCCGGCGATCAGATCACCCTTGCCCAGCGGCAGGGCGAGGAGACGTTCGAAGGTGCACGAGGTGCGTTCGCGCAGGGTGGCGATCGACGTCACCAGGAACATCGTGATGAGCGGGAAGATGCCGAGCAGCGACGCGCCGATGGCGTCGAAGGTGCCCGGGTCGCCGTCGAAGACGTAGCGCAGCAGCGTGATCATCAGGACCGGCACGAACAGCATCAGCGCGACGGTGCGGGGATCGTGGCGGAGCTGGCGCAGGACGCGTCCTGCGGTGGCGAGGGTCCGGGCCGGGGAGATTGCGGGCGTGTCGGTACTCATCGGGTCGTCTCCCGGCCGGCGGCGGCTTCGTCCTGTGCGGCTTCGTCCACCAGGCGGAGGAACGCCTCCTCGACGGTGGAGGAGCCCGTACGGGCGCGGAGGGCGTCGGGTGTGTCGTCGGCGAGGATCCCGCCCTCTCGCATGAGCAGCAGCCGGTGGCAGCGCTCGGCCTCGTCCATGACGTGGGAGGAG
The DNA here is from genome assembly GCF_040630715.1 of Streptomyces sp. NPDC005752. Taxonomy (NCBI): domain Bacteria; kingdom Bacillati; phylum Actinomycetota; class Actinomycetes; order Kitasatosporales; family Streptomycetaceae; genus Streptomyces; species Streptomyces sp. NPDC005752. The sequence continues at coordinate 2,453 of NZ_JBEXYB010000007.1, forward strand.
ACGAGGATCGTGGTGCCGCGGTCGGCGGCAAGGGTGTGGAAGAGGTTCCACAGGTCGCGGCGCAGTACGGGGTCGAGGCCGACGGTCGGCTCGTCGAGGACCAGCAACTCGGGGGTGCCGAGCAGTGCGACGGCCAGGGAGACGCGGCTGAGCTGGCCGCCCGAGAGGTTCCCGGCGAGGGAGTCCGCGTGGCGGGTGAGGTCGACGTCACCGACGGCGCGGGTGACGGCCTCCTCGCGGGAGGCGCGCTGGGTGCGTCCCGGCCGAAGGACGGCCGCGAAGTAGTCGAGGTTCTGCCGCACGGTGAGGTCGGTGTAGACCGACGGCGCCTGGGTGACGTAGCCGACGCGTGGCCGCAGGGCCGGATGGCCGGCGGGGCGGCCGAGGACGTCGAGGGTTCCCGTCACCTTGGCCTGGGTTCCGACGACGGCCCGCATGAGCGTGGACTTGCCGCAGCCGGACGGGCCGAGGAGGCCGGTGATCCTGCCCGGCCCGACGGTGAAGTCGAGGCCGCGCAGGACCGTGCGGTCTCCCCGCACGACGGTGAGGCCACGGGCCTCGACGGCGTTCGCGTCCGCAGTGCGCGGAATATTCATCATGTGATGAATATTGATCCCGCCCAAGCAGCCGCGTCAAGGGACGCGGCGTTCCCGGCACGCAGGTTCAGCGGACCAGCACACCGAGTTCGACCACGTACCGCTCCTCGACCGTGCCGTCGGGGAACACGGCGGCCAGATGGCCGCGCTCCTGGTCCATGAACCGGCGGGTGGACCGCTCACCTGCCGCGCCGAGCACGAGGAAGGCGGAGTGGGTGGCGAGGTTGGCGAGATGCGCGTCGACGGACACCGCCCGGGACCACCGCAGCAGCCGTTGCGCGAAGCCGCCGCCGGACAGCTGGGTGAGGTTCCGTGAATCGGCGCCGCCCGGTGTGCCGTGGGCGCTGTCGCCCCCGCCGAGGTAACGGCGCAGCCGCTCGCCCTGGTCCACGACCCAGGGGACGGAGTAGTCGGAGACGTTCCACCAGAGCGCCAGCGCGCCGCCCGGGCGCAGTACGCGGAGCGCCTCGGGGAGTGCCCGGTCGGGGTCGGTCCAGTGCCATGCCTGGGCGTAGGTGATCAGATCGGCCGACGCGGTGGCGAGGGGGAGGCGGTTGCCGTCCCCCCGGACGACGGGCACGGTGGGCAGCGTTCGGCCCAGTTCCCCCGCCATGCCGGGGCCCGGCTCGACGGCGGTGACCCGGGCGCCGCGCGCGTGCAGCAGCCGGGTGGCGATGCCCGTTCCCGCGCCGACATCGACGGTGCGGGCGCCGCTCAGCGGGCGGCCGGTCAACTCCTCGACGGTGTCCAGGAGTTCAGGTGGGTATCCGGGTCGCGACGCCGCGTAGAGGGCGGCGGCGCTGTCGAACGAGAGGGCTCGGGGCACGGATGCAGACATGGGTTCATCGTGCCCGCGCCCAGCCGTGCGCGGGGTGGTTGTGCCGCACAAGCCCGCGCACGCCTGTGCACGGGGTGGAATTACCGCACTACCCGCGCCCGGAGCGCTTCGCCTTGGCGCCCTTGCGGGCGGCGGGGTTGCCGGTCCGGGACGAGCGGCGCTTCACGTACTGGGCGAGCGCGGTCTCGTACTCCTTGCGCCGCAGTCCCTCGCCCGGTGCCTCCCGCAGCGAGCGGATGAAGTAGGCGAGGATCGAACCGATGAAGCCGATCGCCTTGAGGCCGCGCAGCCTGTCCTCGTGGGCCGGGTCGGCGGGCCGGCGGGTGAAGCCCTCCCAGGTCTTGCGGAAGGCGACGGCGCTGCAGACGGCGAACATCAGCACGACGAGCATGCCGACGAGGCTGCCGACCTCGGCGATCTCCAGGCCCTGGTAGGCGAAGCGCAGGACGAAGCACGCGGCGACGGCCGCGACGAGCGAGCCGAGGGCGGCGCCCACGCGCCGCAGCCCGTACCCACCGTCGTGGTCGACCCAGGTCGTTCCGAAGAAACGGAGGGCTTCGGGCTGCGGCCCCGGCGTGGTGCCGCCCGTGGACGCGGCCGAGGACGTTCCGGGGGCTTCGCTCTTCTCGCTCACGGAACCGATTATCCCCGAACGCGCGCCGTCTGCGTCAGTCGCAGCGCGTAGCGACGTAGCCGTCGCTGCCCGTCTGGACGTAGGCGTCCGACACGAACTGTCCGTTGGCGATGTTGTCCCAGAGGTTCGACGTGCCGTACGGACCGGACACCCGCTCCCCCGGCTTCTGGCAGTACACCGGGACGCTCATCCCGTAGGGCAGGGTCCTGACGATCCCGTACTGCGTGCCGGGCCCCCTGCGGACGTTGACCCGGTAGCCGGGCGCGATCGGGTAGACGAAGGCGTCCGCGGCGAGCGTCGTCGCCTCCTCCGCGGCGACCCCCTCGGTGTCCGTGGTGACTGTGCCGGCGCTGTTCTCTTCAACACCCATGAGGGCCTCCCCCGTTGAAAGCAATGCGTGTGACGCGCAGGCTAACAAGCCCCCCTCTCCTCGCACGCACCATCGACTAGGCTCCGTGCGTCGCGCTTGCGCACGAACACACGGGGGTGGGCGATGCCGCCGCTGCGAGGGACCGGATCACATCCGGAAGCGGAGCATCCTGAGTACGCCGGGCAGTACAGGCTCGAGGCATGCCTCGGAGCGGGCGGCATGGGTGTCGTACACCTGGCGCGCTCCGCCTCCGGGTTGCAGCTCGCGGTGAAGGTGGTGCACCGCCAGTACGCGGCGGACCCGGAGTTCAGAGCGCGTTTCCGGCAGGAGGTCGCGGCCGCCCGACGGGTCAGCGGGGCCTTCACGGCGCCGGTCGTGGACGCCGATCCGGCAGCCGCGCTGCCCTGGATGGCCACCCTGTACGTGCCCGGCCCGACGCTCTCCGCACAGGTGAAGCGGAACGGGCCGATGAGCCCCGCCGAGCTGCGCAGGCTCACGGCCGGGCTGGCCGAGGCACTGCGCGACATCCACCGGGCCGGTGTCATCCACCGGGACCTCAAGCCGAGCAACGTACTGCTCCCCGACTCCGGGCCCAAGGTCATCGACTTCGGGATCTCCCGGCCGTACGACAGTGACCTCCGCACGGAGACGGGCAAGCTGATCGGCTCGCCCCCTTACATGGCGCCCGAGCAGTTCCAGCGGCCCCGTGAGGTGGGGCCGGCCGCGGACGTGTTCGCGCTCGGGGCGGTGCTGGTGCACGCGGCGACGGGCCGGGGGCCCTTCGACTCGGACAGCCCGTACCTCGTCGCCTACCAGGTGGTGCACCACGAGGCCGATCTCGCCGGCGTACCGGCGGATCTCGCGCCCCTGGTCGGGCGATGCCTGGCCAAGGATCCCGCGGAGCGTCCCACCCCGGACGAGATCATGGCCGCGCTGCACCCCCCGTCGTACGAGGCGGCCGCCTTCATACCCGTCCAGCGCAGGCCGCTCGCCGTGGAGTCCGGAGCGGCGGACAAGGAGGGGGCCACCACGCATGTGCGGGCGGGGGACGGCCTGCCCTCGGGGCCCGGGACGACCGAGGGACCCGGCAGGCGGCGCCGGCTCACGGTCGTGGCCACCGCGCTGCTGCTGGTGGCCGGAGGTCTCTGGGCCGCCGCGGCGCGGGGCGGCTCCGGGGCGCCCGCGCCGACTGACGGTGCGCACGAAGGCCGCGCTGCGGCCTTCACGCCCTGGCGTACGCCGCTGAGCTCACCGGGCGGGGCCACGCCGTCTTGCGCGCCGGGGCCCGCCGGTTCGGGTTCCGCTCTGTACTGCGTCTCCGCCGGTTTCGGCCTGGCCCGGCTCGACGCGTCGGACGGCCGGGTGGTCTGGTCGCACCGGGACACGTCACCGGCCCCGGTGTCCGGGGCCGCGATGTCCGGCGAGGCCGCCCACGTCGTGGTGGGCGAGGAGTTCCGGGCGTACTCCCCGGGCAAGGGCACGGAGATGTGGCACACGGACCTCTCCGCCTACACCGACGCCCCCGTCCCGGCCGGCGACGTCCTGCTGGCGGTCCGCCGGGACGGGACGCTCGAGGCACTCGACGCGGCGACCGGTGAATCCCGCTGGCGGCGCACCGTACCGGGGCACGTGAATCCGGCTTACGCGCCGTACGAGGCCGGGACCGGTCTCGCGTACGTGTACGAGAGCTCCGCGCAGGGGGCCACCACCCTGGTCACGGCCGTCGACGCGGGGACCGGCGACACGGTCTGGCAGCGCGGGCTGGACGGGATCCTCACACCGGCCGGGACATCGGACGGGGCACTCCTTCTGACCGCCATGAACGAGCGGTCCCAGACCACCGCCCTGGTCCGCTACGACCCGAAGACGCGGAGCGCGACCCGCATCCCGCTGCCCTTGCGGATGAACGCACCGGAGACCGTGGTGGACGGGGACACCGCCCTGCTGCTGGAGCGCGGCGGGACGCTGCTCGCCCTCGATGTCCGTACGGACGCCGGGCCTGCCGAGCTGTGGCGGCTGGAGACGTCGGTCGGAATGACGTCGGCGCCGGTACTCGGACCGGGCGGCCGGCTGTACTTCTCCGCCACCGACGGGCGGCTGCTCGCCGTCGACACGGAGCGCGGAACGCTGCTCGGCCAGACGCGCCCCCGGCTGAGGGACGGGAAGCTCAGCCACGCCTCCTCGCTGCCGGCCCCCGTCGTCCTGGGCCGGAGCGTGATCGGCACCGCGCCGGACGGTTCCGTCTTCGCAGTGGACGCGGACGGCCCCGCCCGCTGGTGAGACCGGGGACGGGGCCGGACGCCGAGGGTCAGCCCAGCTTGGAGACGTCGCGGACGGCGCCACGGTCGGCACTGGTGGCCATCGCCGCGTAGGCGCGGAGAGCGGCCGAGACCTTGCGGTCGCGGTTCTTCGGCGCGTACACGCCGTTCAGCGCCTCGCGGCGGGCGGCGAGGTCCTCGTCGGCGACGAGCAGCTCGATCGAACGGTTCGGGATGTCGATCCGGATCCGGTCGCCGTCCTCCACCAGCGCGATCGTGCCGCCGGACGCCGCCTCGGGCGAGGCGTGCCCGATGGAGAGGCCGGAGGTGCCGCCGGAGAACCGGCCGTCCGTGACGAGTGCGCAGGTCTTGCCGAGGCCCCGGCCCTTCAGGAAGGAGGTGGGGTAGAGCATCTCCTGCATGCCGGGGCCGCCGCGCGGGCCCTCGTAGCGGATGACGACGACGTCGCCGTCCTTGATCTCCTTGCGGAGGATCTTGTCGACGGCGTCGTCCTGCGACTCGCAGACGACGGCCGGGCCCTCGAAGGTCCAGATCGACTCGTCGACGCCTGCCGTCTTCACGACGCAGCCGTCCACGGCGAGGTTGCCCTTGAGGACCGCGAGACCGCCGTCCTTGGAGTACGCGTGCTCCAGGTCGCGGATGCAGCCGCCGGCGGCGTCCAGGTCCAGGGTGTCCCAGCGCTCGGACTGCGAGAAGGCCGTCGCCGAGCGGACACAGCCGGGAGCCGCGTGCCAGAGCTCGACGGCCTCGGGCGACGGGGAGCCGCCGCGGACGTCCCAGTTCTTCAGCCACTCGGCGAGGGTGTCGGAGTGCACCGAGTGCACGTCCTCGTTGAGGAGACCGGCGCGGTGCAGCTCGCCGAGGAGGGCGGGGATGCCACCGGCCCGGTGGACGTCCTCCATGTAGTACGTGCCGCCGGGTGCGACGTTGGGGGCGACCTTGGACAGACAGGGCACGCGGCGCGAGACCTCGTTGATGTCGTCCAGGTCGTAGGCGAGCTCGGCCTCCTGCGCCGCGGCGAGCAGGTGGAGGATCGTGTTGGTCGAGCCGCCCATGGCGATGTCGAGCGCCATGGCGTTGTCGAAGGCGGCGCGGGTGCCGATGGCCCGGGGCAGGACCGTCTCGTCGTCCTGCTCGTAGTAGCGCCGGGTGATGTCGACGACCGTGCGGCCCGCGTCCTCGTACAGCGCCTTGCGGGCGGTGTGCGTGGCGAGGACCGAGCCGTTGCCGGGGAGGGAGAGGCCGAGCACCTCGGTGAGGCAGTTCATCGAGTTGGCGGTGAACATGCCCGAACAGCTGCCGCAGGTGGGGCAGGCGTTCTCCTCGATGCGGAGGATGTCCTCGTCGGAGATGCTCTCGTCGACCGCGTCACTGATGGCGTTGACCAGGTCGAGCTTGCGGACCGTGCCGTCGACGAGGGTGGCCTTGCCGGCCTCCATCGGACCGCCGGAGACGAACACCGTGGGGATGTTGAGGCGCATCGCGGCCATCAGCATGCCGGGGGTGATCTTGTCGCAGTTGGAGATGCAGATCAGGGCGTCGGCGCAGTGGGCCTCGACCATGTACTCGACGCTGTCCGCGATGAGGTCGCGGGAGGGCAGGCTGTAGAGCATGCCGTTGTGCCCCATGGCGATGCCGTCGTCCACCGCGATGGTGTTGAACTCGCGGGGCACCGCGCCCGCCGCCTTGATCGCCTCGGAGACGATCCGGCCGACGGGGGCGAGGTGGGTGTGGCCCGGGACGAACTCGGTGAAGGAGTTGGCCACCGCGATGATCGGCTTGCCAATGTCCTCACTGGCTACGCCGGACGCCCGCATAAGGGCGCGGGCGCCCGCCATGTTGCGGCCGTGGGTGACAGTGCGGGACCTCAGCTGCGGCATCGACTCTCGCTCCTTCGACAGAAAAGACTGCCTTTGAGCGTACGCCTCCGGTGCCAAGATCTGGACATCCTGTCCGGAATTCGGGACGGCATGCTCAGTGGGCGGGCAGGGAGAGGTACCGCCCGCCCCTCCCAGCGGCCCGGTCACACCGCCGGAAGCGCCAGCAGTCGACTGCCGTGGAGGGCGGCCAGCCGCTTGCCGCCGGAGACCATGTACCACGGGTCGATCGACCCCGAGCCGTCGTTGAAGGTCCAGCGGAGCTTCCCGTCACCCGCGTCGTAGGCCTGGACGCCGCCGTCCTCGTCGAACTCCGTCGCGCCGTAGAGGGTGTCCCCCACCTTGGCGAACTGGAGCGGGACCGAGACCTCCAGCAGGTCGGCGTTGTGCCACCGCCGCTTGCCGGTGGCGGGATCGACGGCCCACAGGGCGTGGGCACTGTCCGAGGCGTAGAGCACCCCTTCGAGGACGGTCGGCCCGTTGAACGTGTCGAACTCCTCGGTCTCCAGCGCCCAGCGCTCGGCACCGTCGTCCAGGGCGTACGAGCGCAGGTGCCTGCCGTCGGCGACGAAGACCGCCCCGTCGTGGACGTCGATCCTCTCGAAGTTGGACCTGCTGATCTTCTTCGACCACAGCTGCCGTCCGGTCGTGGTGTCGCGGACGGTCAGGTTCTCGCGGTGGTCGGTGTAGGCGAGACGCTCACCGAGCAGCGCCGCGGTGAGGCCGGACTCCTCGGTTCCGGTGTCGCGCCTCTCGCTCCAGACGGCCTTGCCCGTACGGATGTCGATGGCGGCGATCACGTTGGTCCGGGAGCTGAGGTCCTTCTCCAGGATGCCCGCGATCACGTACACGCGTTCGGTGTCGGCACCGATGGGCCGGGGCTGGGCGTACCGGCCGTCCAGGCGGCTGCGCCAGGTCTCCTTGCCGGTGGCCGGGTCGAGGCCCACGAGATCGCCGTCGTACTCGCCGCTGGCCAGATAGAGCGTGTCCCCACCCATGATCAGCCGCGCGCCCGGCTGGGCGGCACCCGGCAGTGACCACAGCTTCCTGCCGGTGGCGAGGTCCCGTGCGGTCAGGGGGTCGTCGGCGAGCAGCACCACGTTCCCCACGACGGCGAGCACCTCGTCGCTGCCGAGGGAGCCCACCCCGGTCTTCTCCTGCCACAGGGCGCGCGGTGCGGTCCCGGCGGGCGGTGTGGTGAACGCGTCCCCGCCTCCCTTGCCGCTCCCGCCGGGCTTGGGATTTCCGGCACCGCCGGCGGCGTCGGCCTCCTCGGGTCCGCACGCCGTCGTCACCGCCCCGGCCAGGACGAGGCCCAGTCCCGCGCCGGCCATCCGCAGCAGCCTCCGGCGGGGCAGGGCGCCGTCCGCCCCGCGCCCGTCAGGTCCGCGTACATCTCGAGTGGCCATGGCCGTCTCCCCCGTTTGTCGTTCGTCACGTACGTCCGGCTCGCTTGATCCCGCACAGCCAACCATCGGAATTCGGCCACGCCCGCGGCTGATACCGATTCGCGACATCGTTGTGAAGCCGCCGGCACAGCGGTCACACAGGCAGGACCTGGATCACCGGTCGCCCAGATAGCGCTGGAGCGTGGGTGCGACCATCTCGATGATCTTCTCCGGGTCCGCCGACGCCAGGGGTTCCGCCCGGATCACGTACCGGAGGATCGCGATACCGATCATGTGCGAGGCCGCGAGTTCCGCACGGAAGGTCGGGTCGGGCACGTCGAGGTCCGCCGCGATCCGCTCCAGCAGCCTGCGCAGCACGAAGCCGCGCAGCACCTTCGCCGCCGCCTCGTGCGTGAGTGCGGAGCGGAGGATCGCCAGGAGCGGCGCGCGGGACGCCGGGTCCTCCCACACGCCGATGAAATACCTGGCCAGCCGCTCCCCGATGTCCTCCGGGGAGCCGCCCAGGACGTCGGGGACGACGAGCGCGGGTTCGAAGGAGAGCTCGATGGCCGCGGCGAAGACCTCGTCCTTCGTACCGAAGTAGTGGTGGACCAGCGCGGCGTCGACGTCCGCGGCCCTGGCGATGCCACGGACCGACGTCCTGTCGTAGCCGCGCTCGGCGAATTCCGTGCGGGCCGCCTCCAGGATCCGGGTCCGCGCGTCGGGGCCGTCGGTGCGCGTCGTACGGGAGGGGCGGCCCCTGCGCCGGGGGGTCGGGCCGTCGGCGCCGGCGGTCACGGCCGGGGCGCCTGCGCCGACGACGCCAGGTGGAGCCGGGTGAAGGCGAGCGCCTCCGCGAGATCGGCCTCGCGTTCGGCCGACGACATGGCGCGGCGGGTGTTGACCTCGATGACCACATGCCCGTCGAAGCCGGTACGGGCCAGCCGCTCCAGCAGTTCCGCGCACGGCTGGTCGCCCCGGCCGGGCACCAGGTGCTCGTCCTTGCTGGAGCCCCTGCCGTCGGCGAGGTGGACGTGGGCGAGCCGGTCGCCCATCCGGTCCACCATGGCAAGGCTGTCGGTTCGCGCGGTCGCGGTGTGCGAGAGGTCCACGGTGAAGTGCCGGTAGTCGTCGTTGCTGACGTCCCAGGCGGGGGCGTACGCGAGCATCTCGCGGTCCCGGTAGCGCCAGGGGTACATGTTCTCGACGGCGAAGCGCACATCGGTCTCGTCCGCCATGCGCCAGATGCCCGACACGAAGTCGCGGGCGTAGTTGCGCTGCCACCGGAACGGCGGGTGGACGACGACCGCCGACGCGCCCAGCTTCTCCGCCGCGGCCCTGGCCCGCTGGAGCTTCACCCACGGATCGGTGGACCAGACCCGCTGGGTGATCAGCAGACAGGGCGCGTGGACGGCCAGGATCGGCACCTGGTGGTAGTCCGACAGCCGCTTCAGCGCCTCGATGTCCTGACTGACGGGGTCGGTCCAGACCATGACCTCGACACCGTCGTAGCCCAGGCGCGCGGCGATCTCGAAGGCCGTCGCCGTCGACTCCGGATAGACGGAGGCCGTCGACAGGGCGACCTTCGCATCCGGGATGCGCACCACTGGTTCTGCCACGTGGACAGGGTACGGGCAGCGGAACGCGACGCCGAAGGAACCCGGCGACAAGTGAGAAGGACCATGAGGCGGGCGGGCCGTGCTCAGGCCAGGGCAGCCTGCTGCGACGGCAGGTGGTCGAGGCGCCGCAGGATGACCCCCTCGCGCAGCGCCCAGGGGCAGATCTCCAGTTCCTCGACCCCGAACAGGTCCATCGCGCCCTCGGCGACGAGCGCCCCGGCCAGGAGCTGCGCGGCGCGCCCCTCGGTGACCCCGGGCAGGTTCCCCCGCTGCGCGACGGTCATCGCCGACAGTTTGGGCACCCACTCCTCCAGCGCCTTGCGGGTGAGGACGCGCTGCACGTACAGCCCCTCGGCTGAGCGGGCGGCGCCCGTGATCCTGGCGAGCTGGCGGAAGGTCTTGGAGGTCCCGACGACGTGGTCGGGCGGCCCCAGCCGGGTGAACTCGCCGACCGTACGGGCGATCCCGGCGCGTACGTGGCGGCGCAGCGCCCGTACGGCCGTCGCGTCCGGCGGATCGCCCGGCAGCCAGGCCGCGGTGAGGCGGCCGGCGCCGAACGGCAGCGAGACGGCGGCGTCCGGCTCCTCGTCCATCCCGTAGCCGACCTCCAGCGAACCGCCGCCGATGTCCAGGACCAGCAGCTTCCCCGCGGACCAGCCGAACCAGCGGCGGGCGGCCAGGAAGGTCAGCCGGGCCTCCTCCTCACCGCTGAGGACCGCGAGGGCGACACCGGTCTCGTCCCGCACGCGTGCCAGCACCTGGTCCGCGTTGCCCGCGTCACGCACGGCGGAGGTGGCGAAGGCCAGCACGTCCTCACAGCCCTTGTCCTCGGCCGCCCGGAGGGCGTCGGCGACCGTCGTCACCAGTCGGTCCACGCCCTCCGGACCGATCGCCCCCTCCGGGTCGAGGAGTTCGGCGAGCCGCAACTCCGCCTTGTGCGAGTGGGCGGGCAGCGGGCGGGCGCCGGGGTGCGCGTCGACCACCAGCAGATGCACCGTGTTCGACCCCACGTCGAGGACTCCGAGTCTCATGGGGGAACGCTACTGCGGCTTACTCTGGGCACGTGCCAAAGACGAAAAAGGCGAAGCCGGACAAAGCCACGAAGAAGCTGCGTAACTCGAAGCAGGAGACGCAGCAGCCGGAAGCTACGGGGCCCCACGGGCCCGACGAGAAGGGGCTCGACTTCGCTCGGGCCTGGGTCGAGTTCCCCGATCCCGCCGACGACGAGCAGGTGTTCCGCTGCGACCTGACCTGGCTGACGTCCCGGTGGACCTGCATCTTCGGGAGCGGCTGCCAGGGCATCCAGGCCGGCCGCGCGGACGACGGCTGCTGCACGCTGGGGGCTCACTTCTCGGACAAGGACGACGAGAAGCGGGTGGCCGGGCACGTGGCACGGCTCACACCGGAGCTGTGGCAGTTCCACGACGTCGGCACGAAGACCGGATGGGTCGGCGTCGACGAGGACGGCGAGCGCCAGACGCGGCGCTGGGAGGGTTCCTGCATCTTCCAGAACCGCCCGGGGTTCGCGGGCGGTATGGGCTGTTCGCTGCACATCCTGGCCCTCAAGGAGGGCAAGGAGCCGCTGGAGACCAAGCCGGACGTGTGCTGGCAGCTGCCGGTCCGCCGCACGTACGACTGGATCGAACGGCCCGACGACACGCGCGTGCTCCAGATCTCGATCGGGGAGTACGACCGCCGGGGCTGGGGCCCGGGCGGCCACGATCTGCACTGGTGGTGCACGTCGGCGACGTCCGCGCACGGGGCCGGTGACCCGGTCTACGTGTCCTACCGCCCCGAGCTCACCGAGCTGATGGGCAAGGAGGCCTACGACCGGCTGGCCGAGCTGTGTGAGCAGCGGCTGGCGTCGCTGCTGCCCATGGCCCCGCACCCGGCCGACCCGGCCTGAGACGGCGGGACGTACGAGGCGGGGGCGGGTACCGGGGGCCCGGAGCCCCCTCCGTCTCCCGTTCGGCGTCAGCCTGCCGGCCCGGAGGGCTCGCCGGGGTCCGGGGAAGATCCGGACGACGGACCGGGTGCGGAGGGTCCGTCCGTCGGTGACGGCGTGGGGCCCGGTGTGTCCGTCGGCGTGGGCGTCGGGTCCGGCGGGTCCGTAGGGGTCCCGGACGGGTCCGTGGGGTCCGGGGTGGGATTCGCCGAGGGCGGCGGGGACGACGGCGTGGTGCTCGGGGGCCCCGACGGGTCCGGTGACGGCTGCGGGCTGCCGGGGCCGGGAGCCGTGGACCCGTAGCCGGTGATCGCGACCGCGGAACCCGAGGGGGCGAGCAGGACACGGGCACTCCACGGGCCCCTCGGCTCGGCCCCGCGGTCCACGAACACGTAGAAGGTGACGCTCCGGCCGGGGGCGACGGTGCCGGACGTACGGCTCAGGCGCAGCCATGGGGCGTCCGCCCGGGCGGACCAGGTGACGGCTTCCTCGCCGCCCGTGGTCAGGGTGATCGTCGTACGGCCGCCCGACGAGCGGGCCGAGACCGCGAGGGAGGCCGCTCCGTCCGGACCGGCACCGAGGCTGACGACCTCGGCGGAGACGTCCGGGCTGCGGGCTCCGTCGGTGAAACCGTCGCGCCCGTCGGGGCTGGCGTTGCCCGCGTTCTCGTAGTGGTCGTACGGGTCGGAGCCGTCTCCGGGCTCCCCGTCCACGTCCGTCGCGGTGATCGAGGTGTCGCGGCCCTCGCCGGTCAGCGGCGCGCCCCGGTATGCGGCCCACAGGGCGATCACCGGGGCGGCGACGACCGTCGCCACGACCGTCGTCGTCACGACCCGGGCGCGCAGTCGGTCCCGGCGCGCGGCGTGGTCCTTGGGGTCCATCGGGAAGCCGGTCCGGCCGAAGCGCGGGGCGCCGGCCCGGGAGCGCCGGGCGTGTGTCAGGGCGACCTGCACCGAGGGCCGCGGCGCCTCGACGACGGGGAGAGCGGCGGCCGGGGTGACGGTCGCACCCGGCCAGGGCCCGGCCGCGCCGGCCCGCTCGGCGGCGCGGCGGCAGCGGGGGCAGTCGTCGACGTGCCGGACGAGCTCCCGGCGCAGGGTCGAGGAGAGCAGCATCTGACGTGCGCCGCCGAGCCGGGCGACGACGGGGCAGTCCCCCGTCCCGACGACGGCGAGGGCGGCACGGGTGCGCTCCACCTCGCAGGCCGCACCGGCCAGGAGCTCCCGGGTGCTTCCCGGGTCGAGGCCGAGGACCGCGGCGACGGCGCGCGGGGTGAGCCCGTGGCGCACGGCGAGCTCGAGCGCCTCGCGCTGCTCGGGGGTGGTGCCCGCGGCCTCGGGCCAGGCCAGCTGTGCGAGCTCGCGGCGGCGCGCCTCGGCCGCCGGTGACTCCGTGGGGCGGCCGGGCTCGGCGGCCTCCTCCGGAGCTCCGTGGGCTCCCCGGCTTCCCGCCGCGCGGGCGCTCTCACGCCGGGCGGTCGGACGCCGGTGCGCCTGACGTCCACGCCGCTGCTCGGTGAGCGCCCGCAGGCACGCCCACCTGGCCAGGGCGTACAGCCAGGATTTACGTTCCTCCTCGGCCGCGGGGCACCGGCCTTCCTGCCGCTCGGCGATCGCGAGGACCGAGCCCAGGGCGTCGGTGGCCGCCTCGTGGTCGCAGAGCACGGAGAGGCAGTAGGTGAACAGGCCGTCGAGGTACGGCTCGTAACGTGCGGGCGATCGCTGCGCCGACGGGCGGGCCTCGCGACGGTGCGCCCGGTGTGCGCCGGTGGTGTGGGTGTGGGTCTCCAGCCTGCTGCTCGTCACCTGGCGACCGTAGGCAGTTGTGGGCGGAACCCCGAGAGCACAGTGCGACATTTAATCCTTACGGGTGACAGGCTCACCCGAAAGGGGACAGGAATCCCGTATTCCTCCGGAATTACCGCATCGGGCACATGTTCGGCTCCCGTGCCCGCGACCGGTGCTGTCAGACATCACCTATACGGTGACGCCATGGCTGCCCGTACGAAATCCGCGAAGGACAGGCCGTCCTACCGCTGCACCGAATGCGGCTGGACGACCGCCAAATGGCTGGGCCGCTGCCCGGAGTGCCAGGCATGGGGGACGGTCGAGGAGTTCGGCGGCGCCCCCGCGATCCGCACGACGGCCGCGGGGCGGGTCTCCACCGCGGCCCTGCCGATCGGCCAGGTCGACAGCCGACAGGCGACCGCGCGCTCGACCGGGGTCGGCGAGCTGGACCGGGTGCTCGGCGGAGGCCTCGTGCCGGGTGCAGTCGTGCTGTTCGCGGGAGAGCCGGGCGTGGGCAAGTCGACGCTCCTGCTGGACGTCGCCGCCAAGGCCGCGAGCGACGACCACCGCACCCTCTACGTCACGGCCGAGGAGTCCGCCAGCCAGGTGCGGATGCGGGCCGACCGGATCCGGGCGATCAACGACCACCTGTACCTGGCCGCCGAGACCGACCTCTCCGCCGTCCTGGGCCATCTGGACGCGGTCAAGCCGTCCCTCCTCGTCCTCGACTCGGTGCAGACGGTCGCCTCTCCGGAGATCGACGGCGCACCCGGCGGCATGGCACAGGTCCGCGAGGTCGCGGGAGCACTCATCAGGGCCTCGAAGGAGCGCGGCATGTCGACGCTCCTGGTGGGCCACGTGACCAAGGACGGCGCCATCGCGGGGCCGCGGCTCCTGGAGCATCTGGTCGACGTGGTGCTGTCCTTCGAGGGCGACCGGCACGCGCGCCTCCGTCTCGTACGGGGCGTCAAGAACAGGTACGGCGCCACGGACGAGGTCGGCTGCTTCGAGCTGCACGACGAGGGCATCACCGGCCTCGCCGATCCCTCCGGACTCTTCCTCACCCGTCGCGACGAGCCCGTCCCCGGCACGTGCCTGACGGTCACCCTGGAGGGCAAGCGCCCCCTCGTCGCCGAGGTCCAGGCCCTGACGGTCGACTCACAGATCCCCTCGCCCAGGCGCACGACCTCGGGCCTGGAGACCTCCAGGGTCTCGATGATGCTGGCCGTCCTGGAACAGCGCGGCCGGATCAGCGCGCTCGGCAAGCGGGACATCTACAGCGCGACGGTGGGCGGCGTGAAGCTCACGGAACCGGCCGCGGACCTCGCGATCGCCCTCGCGCTGGCCAGTGCGGCCAGTGACACCCCGCTGCCGAAGAACCTGGTCGCGATCGGTGAGGTGGGCCTCGCCGGGGAGGTCAGGAGGGTGACGGGGGTCCAGCGCAGGCTGGCGGAGGCGTACCGTCTCGGGTTCAAGCACGCCCTGGTCCCGAGGGACCCGGGGCAGGTCCCGGCGGGCATGAAGGTCACGGAGGTGGCCGACATGGGTGACGCCCTGAGAGTCCTCCCCCGCCGGTCTCGGCCGGACGGACCACAGGACGACGGCGCACGCCGGTAGACTTTGCCCTGGTCTCGCCCGCCCGTACGAACGGTACGAGGGACGCGAGGGCACCGCCGACCTGTGACCGGAGGAGTGCAGTGGCAGCCAACGACCGGGCAGCATCGCCCGGAAAGTCCGGCCAAGGCACGGGCAACGAGGCGCTGATGCGTGCCTCGTTGAGCGCGGTCGCGCCCGGAACGGCCCTCCGCGACGGCCTGGAGCGCATTCTGCGCGGCAACACCGGCGGACTGATCGTCCTGGGCATGGACAAGACCGTCGAATCAATGTGTACCGGCGGATTCGTGCTCGACGTGGAGTTCGCCGCGACGCGCCTGCGTGAGCTGTGCAAGCTCGACGGCGCAATGATCCTCGACAAGGACATGACCAAGATCCTGCGGGCCGGCGTCCAGCTGGTTCCGGACGCCTCCATCCCCACCGAGGAGACGGGCACCCGTCACCGCACGGCGGACCGGGTCTCCAAGGCGTGCGGCTTCCCGGTGGTGTCGGTCTCCCAGTCGATGCGCCTGATCGCGGTGTACGTGGACGGGGAGCGCCGGGTCCTGGAGGAGTCCTCCGCGATCCTGTCGCGCGCCAATCAGGCACTCGCCACCCTGGAGCGCTACAAGCTCAGGCTGGACGAGGTCGCCGGGACCCTCTCCGCGCTGGAGATCGAGGACCTGGTGACGGTCCGGGACGTGACGGCCGTCTCGCAGCGGCTGGAGATGGTGCGCCGGATCGCGACCGAGATCGCCGAGTACGTGGTGGAGCTCGGCACCGACGGACGGCTCCTGGCACTCCAGCTGGACGAGCTGATCGCCGGTGTGGAGCCCGAGCGGGAGCTGGTCGTGCGCGACTACGTGCCCGAGCCGACCGCGAAGCGGTCCCGCACGGTCACGGAGGCGCTGGCCGAGCTCGACACGCTCACCCACACCGAGCTGCTCGAACTTCCCGTCGTGGCACGGGCACTGGGCTACAGCGGTTCGCCGGAGACGCTGGACTCGGCGGTTTCCCCGCGGGGTTTCCGGCTCCTCGCGAAGGTCCCGCGGTTGCCCGGGACGATCATCGAGCGGCTCGTGGAACACTTCGGCGGCCTGCAGAAGCTGCTCGCCGCGAGCGTCGACGACCTCCAGGCCGTGGACGGGGTCGGCGAGGCGCGGGCCCGGAGCGTGCGGGAGGGACTCTCGCGGCTGGCGGAGTCGTCGATCCTGGAGAGGTACGTCTGAGGGCTGCCCTCCGACGGGTCTCCCCGGGCAGCCGGCCGGGAGGGAACCGCCGGTGCACGCCGCCTCCGGGCGGCGGAGGCTGGCCCGCCGCAGGGCCGGCGCCCTGCGCGGCCGTCAGTCCTTGGCCAGCACGAACGAGGCAGGCTGGACGGTCTCGCCCGGCACCCTGACCTCCAGCAGATACGTCCCCGGGGCCGCGGACCGGACGGGCGGTGTCGCACACCCGGGTGCGCTCCCCTTGCGGTCCCACTTCACGGTGTGGACGACTGTCGCTCCCGCCGGGATCCTCAGGAAGAGGGCGCCGGCCTTCGGGCAGTCCTTGGTGGACCACACCTTCTCGTCGTCCTCGCCCGCTTCGGTGACCGTGAGCACCGCGCTCTTCGGGCCGAAGTCGGCCTTGCAGTCGGTGGCCGAGGTGTTCCTGGCGCTCAGCCGGAACACCGGCTTGTCGTCGGGTCCGTAGCTGTTGTCGGTCTTCAGGCTCAACCGCAGCGCGGCGGAGGTGCAGTTGGGGAGTGACGAGCCCGCCGGTACCTGCTGGCCGCCCGTGCTTCCGCCGGTCGTGCCCGCGCCCGGACCCGCTGACGCGGAGCCGCCCGCTCCCCCTGCGTCCGACCCGGCCGACCCTGCCGAGCCGCCCGCTCCGGTGCCCCCGGCGTCCTCGCCCGTACCCCCGGCGTCCTCGCCGGAGCCCCCGTCCGTGCCGGAGCCCTCCGACTCGTCGCGCCCGCCGGGCGGTTGGCCGAGGTCGGGGCCGGAGCTCGAGGGCCCGGGGGTGATGGACGGCGCGGGATCGGAGTCCCCCGGCTTGCCGTCGTCCTGTCCGCCGCCGCTGCCGCCACCCGAGGTGACGGCCCACGCGACCAGCGCCGCGAGCAGCGCGATCACGAGAACCGCTACCGCTCTCCGACGCCAGTAGATGCTGGAGGGAAGCGGACCGACCGGATTGCGCATAGAACCCACGGACCGAACTGTACGAGAGTTCCCGCCCAACTCCGGCCCACAACCGCCGCTCTGATCGACAAGTTTTCCGGATCATCATCATGCGGCGGTCCGCTCCGGGCGCTTCCGGCCGTTTTCCACCGGATCGGGTGCGTCCGCGCCGCGCGAAGGGACAGAACGGGTGGCTTTATCACTCATAGAGCCCCCACCCGGACCGACACACCTGGAGCCGTGCCCGACATCCCGGCTTCCGTGCCAGGATCGTCATGCGATGACTGCAACGACTGCGACACAGACGACCCCCACTTCCCTCCATACGCCCGTCATCGGGTGGTTCGAGCAGCACGCCCGCGACCTGCCCTGGCGCCGCCCCGAAGCGGGCGCCTGGGGTGTGATGGTGAGCGAGTTCATGCTCCAGCAGACCCCGGTGAACCGAGTCCTTCCGGTCTACGAACAGTGGATGGCCCGCTGGCCGCGCCCCGCCGACCTGGCCGCCGACGCACCGGGCGAAGCCGTCCGCGCCTGGGGCCGGCTCGGCTACCCGCGGCGCGCGCTGCGACTGCACGGGGCGGCACAGGCGATAGCGGAACGGCACGGCGGCGACGTACCGAGTGAGCACGGGCAGTTGCTGGCGCTGCCGGGGATCGGGGAGTACACGGCGGCGGCCGTGGCCTCGTTCGCTTACGGGCAGCGCCACGCGGTGCTGGACACGAACGTCCGCAGGGTGTTCGCCAGGGCCGCCACCGGTATCCAGTACCCGCCGAACGCGACCACCGCGGCCGAGCGGAAGCTCGCCCGTGCCCTGCTCCCCGAGGAGGAGGGGCGCGCCGCCAGTTGGGCGGCGGCCACGATGGAACTCGGCGCTCTCGTGTGCACGGCGAAGAGCGAGGACTGCACGCGCTGCCCGATCGCCGGACAGTGCGCCTGGCGGCTGGCAGGCAAGCCCGCCCACCAGGGACCGCCGCGCCGCGGCCAGACCTACGCCGGTACGGACCGGCAGGTGCGGGGCCGGCTGCTCGCGGTGCTGCGTGACGCGGTCACGCCGGTGCCGCAGTCCGCGCTGGACTCGGTGTGGGAGGAGCCCGTGCAGCGGGCGCGCGCCCTGGACGGGCTCGTCGCCGACGGCCTGGTCGAACCCCTGGCGAACGGCCGGTACCGGCTGCCCATGACGTGACCCGCGCGTCCGGCGCACGGCTGTCCACGGCTGTTACACAACCGATGGGCAGCCGTGCGTTCGCGTACGGCTGCTCCGCACACCCTCGTGACAACGCCTCCGTAACGTCACCGGACGTCGGAAGGGGTCCACCCGGCCGACGGCGGTATACGGGGAACCACGGCGGAGGCGGTTGTGATGGCGCAGGGCGAGGTGCTCGGATTCGAGGAGTACGTACGGACCCGGCAGGACGCGCTGTTGCGCAGCGCACGTCGGCTCGTACCCGATCCCGTGGACGCGCAGGACCTGCTGCAGACCGCTCTCGTGCGCACCCTCGGCCGCTGGGACGGCATCGCCGACAAGTCCCTCGCCGACGCCTACCTGCGCCGCGTCATGATCAACACGCGTACGGAGTGGTGGCGGGCCCGCAAGCTCGACGAGGTGCCCACCGAGCAGCTCCCCGACGCGAGCGTCGACGACGGCGCCGAACAGCGCGCCGACCGCGCCCTCCTCATGGACGTCCTCGGGGTCCTGGCTCCGAAGCAGCGCAGCGTCGTCGTGCTGCGACACTGGGAGCAGATGAGCACGGAGGAGACGGCCGCGGCGCTCGGCATGTCCGCCGGTACGGTGAAGAGCACGCTGCACCGCGCCCTGGCACGACTGCGCCAGGAGCTGGAGGACCGTGCGGCCCGGAGCCGTGAGGCCGAGGAGACACTCGCGCGGATACCTTCGCAGCGGAACAGGCGTCATGACGAGCGGGGGCAAGAGCGGTGCGCGGCCTGAGAGGCAGTGGAAGGGGCACGACCGGCCCCGGGGGACTCGGGGCCGGCCTGGCGGCGGGTGGCACGGCGGCGGCCGGGCTCGCCGCCTTCATGCTGCTCTGCACCGGCTGTTCCGCCGGTGGCACGGGCACGCGCGACGAGGGCCCGGCGAGCACCCAGCAGGTCGCCGGGTCGACGCCGTCGAACGCTGTTGCCACCGGGACGGCGAAGCCCACCCCCAGGGTCGACGCCGTGACGCTCCTGAAGGACGACCCCGAGGTGAGCCGGCAGCTGAAGGAGGACCTGAAGCCCTGCGCCGGTGACGAGTACCCGGTCGACACCTCCTACGGGACAGTCACCGACGGCTCGGCCACCGACGTCGTGGTCAACGTGATGACCTGCGGTGATTCGGTCGGCGTCGGAACGTACGTCTACCAGCGTCGCTCCGACGGTTCGTACGGGAACGTCTTCGCCTCAGAGGTGCCCGCGGTCTACGGCACCATCGACCGCGGTGATCTGGTGGTGACGACGCAGGTGTACGGGTCGAAGGACTCGGTCGCGTACCCCTCGGGCGAGGACGTCGTCACCTACCACTGGACCGCAGGCCGGTTCTCCGAGACCGACCGGGTGCACAACGTCTTCAACCGGGCCGTCGGCAGCGGGGAGGGAGCCCTCCCCGCACCCCAGACGACGCAGAACTGAGAGCCGCTCGCATGGCCGAGACCCATGTCCTCTTCGTCGAGGACGACGACGTCATCCGCGAGGCCACCCAGCTCGCCCTGGAGCGGGTCGGCTTCACGGTCACCGCGGTGCCCGACGGCCTGCTGGGTCTGGAGGCGTTCCGGACGGACCGTCCGGACATCGCGCTGCTGGACGTCATGGTGCCGGGCCTGGACGGGGTCAGCCTCTGCCGGCGCATCCGCGACGAGTCGACCGTTCCCGTGATCATGCTGTCGGCACGGGCCGACGCGATCGACGTGGTCCTCGGCCTGGAGGCCGGGGCCGACGACTACGTCACCAAGCCGTTCGACGGTGCGGTGCTCGTCGCCCGCATCCGCGCCGTGCTGCGGCGCTTCGGCCACGCGGCGGGTACGGGCGGAACACCCGCCGGGAACGGCGGGGAGCCGGACGTGCCGAGCGGGGTGCTCGTCTTCGGCGACGTGGAGATCGACACCGAGGGCATGGAGGTGAGCCGGGCGGGCGCGCACGTGGGTCTGACACCGACGGAGATGCGGCTGCTGCTCGAATTCTCCTCGGCGCCCGGCACGGTGCTCTCCCGGGACAGGCTCCTGGAGCGGGTCTGGGACTACGGCTGGGGCGGGGACACCCGTGTCGTCGACGTCCATGTACAGCGGCTGCGCACCAAGATCGGGCAGGACCGGATCGAGACGGTCCGCGGCTTCGGCTACAAGCTGCGCGCATGAGGCGGCTGGCGCTGCGGACCGGTGTCCGCTGGAAGATCAGCATCGCGATCGCCGCCGTCGGCGCGCTCATCGCCCTCGCGCTGAGCCTCGTCGTCCACAACGCGGCCCGCGTCTCGATGCTGGAGAACGCGCGTGAGGTGCAGCTGGAGCGGCTGCTGTTCGCCCAGCGGCTGTACGAGGCGACGAACACGCAGAAACCGTTGCCGAAGTTCGGAGCCAAGATCAACGATCCGTCGCTGCCGGCGAGCCTGCGCGACCAGACCCGCGAGAACCGGCGCGCCACCCACGTCGACGAGAACGCGGACGGGGTACCGGACGTCTGGGCGGCCGTCCCGCTCGCCAACGGCGACGTCCTGTCCCTGCACACCCGCTTCGCCGACCGCAGCACCACGATCATGGGCGACCTCGACCGGGCGCTGGTCATCGGCTCGGTCTCGGTCGTCTTCGGCGGCTGCGCACTGGGCGTCCTGATCGGCGGCCAGCTGTCCAGGAGGCTGCGCAAGGCGGCGGCAGCGGCCGGCAAGGTCGCCCAGGGCAACACGGAGGTACGCGTGCGGGAGGCCGTCGGCGGGGTCGTACGGGACGAAACCGATGAGCTCGCCCGGGCCGTGGACGCGCTCACCGACGCGCTGAACGAGCGCATCGAGGCGGAACGCCGGGTCACCGCGGACATCGCCCACGAACTGCGCACCCCGGTGACAGGGCTGCTCACCGCGGCCGAGCTGCTGCCCCCGGGGCGGCCCACGGAGCTCGTACGGGACCGGGCCCAGGCGATGCGGACGCTGGTCGAGGACGTCCTGGAGGTGGCCAGACTGGACAGCGCCTCGGAGCGGGCCGAGCTGCAGGAGCTGCAGCTCGGCGAGTTCGTGAGCCGGCGGATCCGGCTGCTGGACCCCGAGATCACGGTGCGGGTGGTGCACGAGTCCTGGGTCTCCTCCGACCCACGGCGGCTGGAACGCGTCCTGGGCAATCTGCTGGGCAACGCCGCCAAGCACGGGGCCGGACCGGTCGAGGTCACGGTCGAGGGCCGGGTGGTGCGGGTCCGCGATCACGGGCCCGGTTTCCCCGAGGCACTGCTGCGGGAGGGGCCGAGCCGCTTCCGTACGGGCAGCAGTGACCGGGCCGGTCGCGGTCACGGTCTGGGGCTGACCATCGCCGCGGGGCAGGCACGGGTCCTCGGGGCCAGGCTGACGTTCCGCAACGCGGGCCCCGTCGGCGACTTGGGCGGCGGCACGGGCGGGGCGGTCGCCGTGCTGTGGCTGCCCGAACACGCGCCGACGAACACCGGCAGCTTTCCCGTCCTGCGGCAGGCGGGAACGGACTGAGGGAGGAAAGGGGTGGGCCCCGGAGACGTCGTGCCGTCTCCGGGGCCCACCCGCGCCAGTGGCGGTTCAGACGGCCTGCGCCTTCTTGGCCGCGGCCAGGGAGGACGCCGTGCCGTCGCCGTCCCCCTCCGACGACGCGGTCGGCTTCACCGTGCCGCGCAACGGGACCTCCTTGACGAACAACGCCGCCACCAGGGACACCACCGCGACGGAGCCGCCCACCAGGAAGGCGATGTGCGTCCCCGAGGCCACGGCGTACTCGTACGCCTCACGAGCGGCGTCCGGCAGCTTCGCCAGGCTCGTGGCGTCCAGCTGCGCGGACTGCTCCATCGCTCCACCGCCTCCGCGCGCCGCCATCTCGTCCTGCACCCGCCCGGTGAACAGCGCACCCATGATCGCGACGCCGAAGGAGCTGCCCAGCGTGCGGAAGAGGGTGGTCGCGGACGAGGCGACGCCCATGTCCTTGAGCTCGACGCTGTTCTGGGCGACGAGCATCGTGATCTGCATCAGGAAGCCCATGCCTGCGCCCAGCACCGCCATGTAGACGCCGGAGGTGAAGCGTGTGGTGGCGGTGTCCATGGTGGCCAGCAGGAACAGCCCCGCGACCATCAGGACGCTGCCCAGGATCGGGAAGATCTTGTACTTGCCTGTGCTCGTGGTGATCCGCCCCGCGACGAGCGAGACGATCATCATCGAGAGCAGCATCGGCAGGAGCAGCAGGCCGGAGTTGGTCGCGGTCGCCCCCTGGACGGACTGCTGGTAGAGCGGGAGGAAGAGCACCGCTCCGAACATCACGAAGCCGGCCATGAAGCCGATCACCGACATGAGACTGAAGTTGAGGTTGCGGAAGATGTGCAGCGGCATGATCGGTTCGGCCGCCCTCGTCTCGACGAAGAGGAAGCCGACGAGCGAGGCCACGCCGAGCGCGATGAGCTCCATGATCACGGCCGAGTCCCAGGCGTACTCCGTACCGCCCCAGGTGGTCACCAGCACGATCGCGGTGATGCCCACGGTGAGGAGCGCGGCGCCCAGGTAGTCGACCCTGGCCGTCGACCGCTTTTTGACGGGCAGGTGCAGCACCGCGGTGACCATGGCGAGTGCGACCGCGCCCAGCGGCAGATTGATGTAGAAGCTCCAGCGCCAGCCCAGGTGGTCGGTGATCGCTCCGCCGACGAGCGGTCCGCCGATCATGGCGACAGCCATGACGCCGGCCATCATGCCCTGGTACTTGCCCCGCTCCCGCGGCGGCACCAGGTCACCGAGGATCGCCATGACGCCGACCATCAGGCCGCCCGCGCCGAGGCCCTGGATCGCACGGAACCCGATCAGCTGGCCCATGTCCTGGGCCATTCCGCTCAGCACCGAGCCGATCAGGAAGATCACGATGGCCGTGAGGAAGATGCCCTTGCGTCCGTAGAGGTCACCGAGCTTGCCCCAGATGGGGGTGGAGGCCGCCGTGGCGAGGGTGTAGGCCGTCACCACCCAGGACAGGTGCTCCATGCCGCCCAGATCACCGACGATCGTCGGCATGGCGGTGCCGACGATGAGGTTGTCGAGCATGGCCAGCAGCATCGTGATCATCAGAGCGAGGACCACCACCCTGACGCTGCGCCCCTGTGGCCCGGCCGAGGTGGCCGTCGCCTTCTTCAGTTCCGTCATGCCGTGTTCCCCTGATCCCCTGAATGCCTGGTCTGCCACCGACCCGGCACTTACTTGCCGCCCGGCTAGTTGGCTACACTGAGGAAAGTAGACCCGTAACTAGCCGGGCGTCAAGTAAGTTCTTTGGAGAGTCGCATGGGCAGCACGCCGCAGCAGCGCCGGGGCAACACCCGCCAGCGCATTCAGGACGTCGCCCTGGAACTCTTCGCCGAGCAGGGGTACGAGAAGACCTCGCTCCGCGAGATCGCCGAGCAGCTGCAGGTCACCAAGGCGGCGCTGTACTACCACTTCAAGACCAAGGAAGACATCCTCACCAGCATTTTCGACGACCTGAACCGGCCGGTCGAGGAGATCCTGGAGTGGGGCAAGGAGCAGCCGCGGACCCTGGAGACCAAGAAGGAGATCCTGGTCCGCTACAGCGAGGCCCTGCGGGCCGCCGCGCCGCTCTTCGTCTTCATGCAGGAGAACCAGGCGACGGTACGCGAGCTGAGCATCGGCCACACCATGAAGAGCAGGGTCGTCGCCCTGGTGGACCTGATCAAGGACCCCGAGGCCCCGCTGACCGACCAGGTGCGCTGCTTCACCGCGCTCTTCGCGATGCACGCCGGAATGCTGGCTCTCAGAGACGCCGAAGGCGACCCCGAGGAGAAGCGCGAGGCTGCTCTCGAGGTCGCCTTCGAACTGGTGACCAAGGCCCATGACCCGGGGCCCACCGCCTGACCCGGCGGCTGCGGGATGTGCGTCAGATGTGGACGTGCACGGACTTCAGGTACGACACCGGGTCGAGCGCGGAACCGTAGTTGGGCGAGTTCCGGATCTCGAAGTGCAGGTGCGGGCCGCTGGAGTTTCCGGTGTTGCCGGAGAGGGCTATCTTGTCGCCCGTCTTCACGCGGTCGCCGATCTTGACGTCGATCTTGGACAGGTGCGCGTACTGCGAGTACTTGCCGTTGGCGTGCTTGATCACGATCGCGTTGCCGTACGCGGGACCGTCGCCGCCGCCGTTCGGGCCGGCCTTGACGACGCGGCCGGAGTGCGCGGCCTCGACCTTGGTGCCGATCGGGACCGCGAAGTCCTGACCGGAGTGCTTGCTGGCCCAGCGGTCGCCGCCCGTGCCGTAGGTGGCGCTCAGCTCGTAGTGGCTGACCGGGGCCTCCCACGAAGCGGCCTTCTTCTTGGCCGCGGCCTTCTTCTTTGCGGCCGCCTTCTTCTTGGCGTCGGCCTTCTCGGCCTTGTCCGCCTTCGCCTTCTCGGCGGCCTTGCCCTGGGCGGTCGCCTGCAGGGCGACGGAGTCGGCGGCGGTCGCGGCGGCGCGGGCCGCGGTGTCCGTCGTGCCGGACGCGAACGCCGCGCCCGCACCGAACACCATCGACGCACCCAGGCCGGCGGCCACGACGGCGCCACTGACGCGGGACATGGACGGGCGGCGGGAGTGCTGGAACGTAACGCGCTTCGACATACGGGAGAACCTCCGGGGTGACTGGGACCCGGTGCTCGACCGGGCTTGCTCCACCTTGGTAACCCGCACCCCCGGCAACGCCCAAACCACCCATCTACGATCAAAAGCCGTAGTCGGGGGGTCGGGAATTCGGTGCGTCACCCGGGCCGCCGACCGATGATGATCTTGCGGGGATTTTCGGTGATCCGGGTTTAGCCCCTGTTCCAGAGTCACCCTCCCGGGACGGGGGCCAGAAAAGGCGGCATATCGCCCTTAAGCGCCGAAAGTCTCGTCGGGGCGGGTCCAAGGTCCCGGGGCCGGTCACCCCCACTTCTCCTAAGACGCGTAGTTGGCCTCCGAGAGCCTGTGCGCCTTGTCACCGGCGGTGGGCCGGAAGCCTGTCCGTTTCGGGACCTTCGGCACCGTGGGCCGTCACCGCGCGGAACCGGCGTTCGACGGCGGTGCGTCAGGGGTCTCGCTCGGGCGACGGAGGCCCGGCGTCCGCGCGGACCGGCCACACCTCGGCGCCCCGCGCAGGTCCGGCTGCGTCGCCGGGGAGGCTCCTGGCGGGGCGCGGCTCCCGTGAGGGCGGGGCAGCCCTCTCAGCTCCCGAGAGCGCCCTGAGCCCGGGTCCGGTGGTGCGGCGCCACGACGGGAAGGCCGGTATGACGTCCGGAGGGTGGAGGCCCGAGTACGCCACGGCGGACTCGGGCGGTGACGTCCCCTGCCCGGCCGGGCCCGAGGCGGTGACGTCCCCTGCCCGGCCGGGCCCGAGGCGGTGACGTCCCCTGCCCGCCGGGCCCGTACACGCCGGCCTGACGGCGGTCCGGCCCCAGCGCCCCTGCCGGTCAGCACGGCGGGCCGATCACGGCCAGGGAACTGCTGCTCGGCACGGCACGACAGATCCTGCGGCAGCACGGTGACACCCAGCCCGCAGCCGCAGCCGCATGACACGGGCATCACGGCAGCACGGCGACACAGCGACACAGCGACACAGCAGCAGCCGGGCAGTTACGGCAGCAGGCGGATCGTGTGCGGCCCGCCAGCGCGCCTGCCGTGGCCCCCGGCCGGGGCCGCGTCGGGCCGTGCCCGCACCGGGCACAGCCGCCTCGCCTCCCCGGCAGAGGGACACCGGGCCCGTGCGCTCCTCGCCGGGCCGGGTCCGGACTCGGCGGCCCCGGACCCGGCCCCGCGAACGGAAGAAGGGGCTGCCCCGGACCGTGGCCGGTCCGGGGCAGCCCCTTCAACGCTCAGGCGCTACGCGCCCTACGCTTCCTTCGTCAGGTTCGGACCGCCGCCCGCTGCCTGCTCGATCGGCGGGACGTCGGGCAGTGCCGACTTCTCCTCACCGCGGAACGAGAACTTCTTCTCGTCCCCTTCGCCCTCGGTGCCCACGACCACGATGTGACCGGGACGCAGCTCGCCGAAGAGGATCTTCTCGGAGAGGATGTCCTCGATCTCGCGCTGGATCGTCCGGCGCAGCGGCCGGGCGCCCATCACGGGGTCGTAGCCCTTCTTCGCCAGGAGCGACTTGGCCTCGGCACTGAGCTCGATGCCCATGTCGCGGTCCTTGAGGCGCTCATCCACCTTGTCGACCATCAGGTCGACGATCTGGATGATGTCTTCCTCGGTGAGCTGGTGGAAGACCACCGTGTCGTCGACACGGTTGAGGAACTCGGGCCGGAAGTGCTGCTTGAGCTCTTCGTTGACCTTGACCTTCATCCGCTCGTAGTTCGTCTTGACGTCGCCCTGAGCCGCGAAGCCCAGGTTGAAGCCCTTGGAGATGTCCCTGGTCCCGAGGTTGGTCGTCATGATGATGACCGTGTTCTTGAAGTCCACGACCCGACCCTGGGAGTCGGTCAGACGACCGTCCTCCAGAATCTGGAGCAGGGAATTGAAGATGTCGGGGTGGGCCTTCTCGACCTCGTCGAAGAGGACGACGGAGAACGGCTTGCGGCGCACCTTCTCGGTGAGCTGGCCACCCTCTTCGTAACCCACATAACCGGGGGGCGAGCCGAAGAGGCGGGAAACCGTGTGCTTCTCGCTGAACTCCGACATGTCGAGGGAGATCAGCGCGTCCTCGTCACCGAAGAGGAATTCGGCGAGCGTCTTCGAGAGCTCCGTCTTACCGACACCGGACGGGCCGGCGAAGATGAACGAGCCACCGGGGCGCTTCGGGTCCTTCAGACCGGCTCGCGTACGACGGATCGCCTGCGAGAGGGCCTTGATGGCGTCCTTCTGGCCGATGACGCGCTTGTGGAGCTCGTCCTCCATGCGCAGCAGACGCGAGGACTCCTCCTCCGTCAGCTTGAAGACCGGGATACCGGTGGAGGCTGCCAGGACCTCGGCGATGAGCTCGCCGTCGACCTCGGCGACGACGTCCATGTCGCCGGCCTTCCACTCCTTCTCCCGCTTGGCCTTCGCCGCCAGCAGCTGCTTCTCCTTGTCGCGGAGCGAAGCTGCCTTCTCGAAGTCCTGGGAGTCGATCGCCGACTCCTTGTCGCGGCGGACGCCCGCGATCTTCTCGTCGAACTCGCGGAGGTCCGGCGGCGCGGTCATCCGGCGGATACGCATCCGGGAACCGGCCTCGTCGATCAGGTCGATCGCCTTGTCCGGCAGGAAGCGGTCCGAGATGTAGCGGTCGGCCAGGGTGGCGGCCTGGACCAGCGCCTCGTCCGTGATGGAGACCCTGTGGTGGGCCTCGTAACGGTCACGCAGACCCTTGAGGATCTCGATGGTGTGCGGCAGCGTCGGCTCCGCGACCTGGATGGGCTGGAAGCGGCGCTCGAGCGCGGCGTCCTTCTCCAGGTGCTTGCGGTACTCGTCGAGCGTCGTGGCGCCGATGGTCTGGAGCTCGCCCCGCGCCAGCATGGGCTTGAGGATGCTCGCCGCGTCGATCGCGCCCTCGGCGGCACCCGCACCCACCAGGGTGTGGAGCTCGTCGATGAACAGGATGATGTCGCCGCGGGTGCGGATCTCCTTCAGGACCTTCTTCAGGCGCTCCTCGAAGTCACCTCGGTAGCGGGAACCCGCCACCAGGGCGCCGAGGTCAAGGGTGTAGAGGTGCTTGTCCTTGAGGGTCTCGGGCACCTCGCCCTTGACGATGGCCTGGGCCAGGCCCTCGACGACCGCCGTCTTGCCGACGCCGGGCTCGCCGATGAGAACCGGGTTGTTCTTCGTACGGCGGGACAGCACCTGCATGACCCGCTCGATCTCCTTCTCGCGCCCGATGACCGGGTCGAGCTTGGATTCGCGAGCGGCCTGGGTGAGATTCCGGCCGAACTGGTCGAGCACCAGGGACGTGGAGGGTGTGCCCTCCGCGGGGCCGCCCGCTGTGGCGGCCTCCTTGCCTCCCGAGTACCCGGAGAGCAGCTGGATGACCTGCTGCCGCACCCGGTTCAGGTCGGCACCCAGCTTCACGAGGACCTGGGCGGCGACGCCCTCGCCCTCGCGGATCAGGCCGAGCAGGATGTGCTCGGTGCCGATGTAGTTGTGGCCGAGCTGAAGTGCCTCGCGGAGCGACAGCTCCAGGACCTTCTTGGCCCGGGGAGTGAAGGGGATGTGTCCGGACGGGGCCTGCTGGCCCTGACCGATGATCTCCTCCACCTGCTGGCGGACCGCCTCGAGCGAAATCCCGAGGCTCTCCAGGGCCTTAGCGGCGACACCCTCACCCTCGTGGATCAGGCCCAGGAGGATGTGCTCGGTGCCGATGTAGTTGTGGTTGAGCATCCGGGCTTCTTCCTGAGCCAGGACGACAACCCGCCGCGCGCGGTCGGTGAACCTCTCGAACATCGTTAATCGCTCCTCAGAGCGGTCAGGCAGTAAGGGGTCGGTCCCCTCCCTGTCCTTCCGCAGCTTAGTCCCGCAAGCGGGGACCGCTCATTTCAACTGCCGACACCCGCGAAGGCCTCCTGCCCCGAACGCCGACAACTGCTCCAACCCGATGGTGCGAGACGATGTTCCCGCAGGCCAGGCAGATAGCCCTTTCGCCAGTACGCCGATGGCGAACGTGAGACGTTTTTGCCCGCGTGTCGCCCCTTCCCACTAGGCATGTCTTACCCGCACTCACTGACAGTCCATGCGGCGCACCCCTGTTTCCTCCGCTACGGGCGAACAACTTCGCGCCGCCGGACGCTTCCGCACGCCCCCGCCATGGACACGCAGAGGATTCGATCACGAACGGTGCGTAACCTCACGGGTGTTTCGGCGGTTCATCGGACATGGCCACCCTCGTCCCGCCTCCCCGCTCGTCGAAGGAATCCGACGACCGCGCGCAGTGGTACGCCCGCGAGCTCGGCTGGGCCACGGCAGGTACGGCGCCCGTGCGGTTACCGACCGGGCTGAGCTTCGACGTGCTCGAGCTGCCCGCCGCGGCAGGCCACGCGGCGCTGCGTCGGATCGGACGCGCCGGCCCGGTGGCACTGGAGGGTCGGCGGATGCGGCTGCTGGTGGCCGCGGGCACCGCCGACGAGCTGCCGGGACTGCTCGCCTGGCTGGAGTGGGGCGGAATCGCCCTCGACCTGTCGGCGATCGGCAGCGGCGGGCACATCACGGCTCCCGTACCGCCGGGCAGGACGGCGGGCTCGCCGGGGGCCGCGTTCTGGCTGCGGCCCCCCGGATCGCGCAAGGAGGCGGAACGGACGCTCCCGGCCCTGGGCGGCCTCGGGAGCAGGGGTGGGGATGCTCCCGATCTCGTACGACTCGTGGACGCGGCGGCGACGGAATGCCACCGTGCCAGGCTGGCGCATGCCAGGACGTGCCTGTGGACCCATCGGCCGACAGGTCAGCCGTTGGCCTTCTCGTAAGCCTCACGGATCTCCGCGGGAACGCGGCCGCGGTCATTCACGTTGTGGCCGTTCTCTCGCGCCCACCTACGGATCTCGGCCGTGTCCTTGTTGCCACCGGTAACCGCGCGGCCCTTGCCACGACCCGTGGCGGCACGGCCACCGGTGCGACGCCCACTCTTGGTGTACGGCTCGAGAAGGCCGCGCAGCTTGTCCGCGTTGGCCGTGGTGAGGTCGATCTCGTACGTCTTGCCGTCCAGAGCGAACGTCACGGTCTCGTCCGCCTCGCCGCCGTCGAGGTCATCAACAAGAAGGACCTGAACCTTCTGTGCCACCGGATTTCCTTTCATCGAAAAATTGAGTACGCGGAAAGGAAACCGCTTTTCTCCGGAAAACACAAACCCCCGGGAGAGGTTCAGGCGCACAAGAGCACGGGAAACATGCGCGATTCGGACATAGGGTTCCGGCGACTTCAGCCGTTCACAGGTGCAGAAGCATCCGGCTGTTGCCCAAGGTGTTCGGCTTCACTCGTTCGAGACCCAGGAACTCTGCGACACCCTCGTCATAGGAACGCAGCAGCTCGCTGTAGACATCTCCGTCGACCGGAGTCTCCCCGATCTCCGTGAAGCCGTGCGCGGCGAAGAAGTCGACTTCGAACGTGAGGCAGAAAACTCGGCGGACACCGAGCCAGCGCGCGGTCTGCAAGAGCTTGTCCAGGACCTGGTGTCCCACTCCGGCGCCCTTGATGCCGTGATCCACGGCGAGAGTACGGACTTCGGCGAGGTCTTCCCACATCACGTGCAGTGCGCCGCAGCCGATGACTCGGGCGTCCTCGTCGCGTTCGGCCACCCAGAACTCCTGGATGTCCTCGTAAAGGGTCACCGTCGCTTTGTCGAGCAGGATGCCTTCGGAGACGTAGCCGTCGAGGAGCCCGCGTACGGACGCGACATCGCTGGTCCTGGCGCGGCGGACGGTGATGGCCGGTTTATTTACCGACGGGCCGGTATGAACATCTGCGCGAGATCGGGTTTCCGGTCGGCTATGGGCTCCGGTTTGCGACTCGGTACGGTGCTCGGTTTGCGGCTGCTCTGAGGACATCCCCCGACGCTATCGCCCGCTCTCCGGCGGTGCTTCATCGGCCGCGGTCCCGTCATCGGGACGACTCCCGGCCGGTTCGGGGAAGGTCGGCGAGACGACGCGGATCGCATCCCGGAGAGCCTCGCGCTGCTCTGCGGACATCATGCCGAAGAAGGCGACCAGCGCCGCCGCGGGGTTGTCACTCTGCGACCAGGCTTCGTTCATCAGTGCGGCCGAGTATGCGGCGCGGGTGGAGACCGCCGTATATCGATATGCCCGGCCGTCCACTTCCCGGCGCACCCAGCCCTTCTGATGGAGATTGTCCATTACCGTCATCACGGTCGTGTAGGCGATGGACCGCTCCCGCTGAAGATCCTCGAGAACTTCCCGCACGGTGACCGGGCGGTTCCATTGCCAGACCCGTGTCATCACGGCGTCTTCCAGCTCTCCCAATTGGCGAGGCACAGCATCACCTTAGTGCTATATGTCCGGGAATGGGATAATTCAGGGATGGCAAAAGGGCGCACAGCTCCGGAGAAGCCGTGCGCCCTTCGTGCTCGGTCCGGGTCAGACGCCCTCGGGCCGCGGAACCTGCTTGACCGATTCGGCACGGGCGAGCGCCGCGTCCACGGCGGCGTCCTCCTTGGCCTTGTTCGGCCCGCCCTGGCTCTTGATGATCGTCCTGACGAGGCCGATGAAGAAGACGGCCATCACCACGGGGGGAACGAGCGCGGATACGTAGTCCATGCCGTCCAGGGTAGCGAGCCCGGCATTCCGGCCACTCCCGGGCACCCCTCCTCCGGACCCAGGACCGCTCAGGAGACGGCGCGCTCCTCGGGCGGGGGCGCCGGCGCGGGCCTGCGCCGGGGCGGGAAGACCTCGGACGGCTTGGGCATCGGGCGCTCGCCCGGGGCCGCCGGGCGAGCCGGCACGGCGGGCTTCGACGGGACCTTCGGCCGCTCGGGCTCCTTGGCCGCCGACAGGCCCCCGGGGAGGGCCAGCAGCCTGCTGCGCGGTGCGGGCGCCGTGACGGACACGGCACGGCCGGCGAGACGAGCCCGCACCGAGCGCTCGGCAAGCACCTGGCAGCGCTCCAGCAGGGCCGCGGCGACCGGCCCCGCACGCTGGGCGCGCAGGGCGGCGAGGTCGTCGGGGCGCGGGTCGTAGCCGGCCGCGAGGGCGTCCTGGAGGAGCTCCAGATAGCCACTGAGCGAGCCGGGGAGCGCGTCGCGGTAGCGGGCGAGATCGGCGAGGAGGAAGGTGCGCAGCCGACCCGCCTCGCTCACCGCCTCGTCCACCGCGCCCGCGAGGCGCAGGCAGTCCTGGACATCCTCTTCCGGCAGGGGCGTGGGGTGGAGGGCGTTGGCGAGAGCGCGTCGGAGCACCCGGAGCTCGTCCGCGCTGAACGCCATGCCGCCGCGTGATCCGTAGGGCGTGGGCATGACGCGACAATACGTGCTAAATGGACAAAATCCGCTTAACTAACCGCTCGGCGGCGCGGCGTCGGGCGCCGGGCCGCCGAGTCGTTCCCGCAGGTGGCTACGGGCGCGTCTACATCCTGGCGATGTTGCGCTCGTAGACGAGGCGCAGCCCGATGAGCGTCAGCCAGGGTTCGTGCTCGTCGATGACGGAGGACTCACCCAACACCATCGGAGCAAGGCCCCCGGTCGCGATGACGGTGACCTCGTCGGGATCGGCCGCCAGCTCCTTCTTCATGCGCTCGACCACGCCGTCGATCTGACCGGCGAAGCCGTACACGATGCCTGACTGCATGGCCTCGACGGTGTTCTTGCCGATCACACTGCGGGGCCGCGCCAGCTCGATCTTGCGGAGCTGGGCGCCCTTCACTCCAAGGGCCTCGACGGAGATCTCGATGCCCGGCGCGATCACCCCGCCCGTGTACTCACCCCGCGCGGAGACCGCGTCGAAGGTCGTGGCCGTGCCGAGGTCGACGACGATGGCGGGGCCGCCGTAGAGCTCGACGGCGGCGACCGCGTTGATAATGCGGTCCGCGCCGACCTCCTTCGGGTTGTCCGTGAGGACCGGCACGCCCGTCTTGACGCCCGGCTCCACGAGGACCGCCGGGACGTCGCCGTAGTAGCGGCGGGTGACCTCGCGGAGCTCGTGCAGAACGGCGGGGACGGTCGAACAGATCGCGATGCCCTCGATCCCGTCGCCGAGTTCGACACCGAGCAGCGGGTGCATGCCCATCAGGCCCTGGAGGAGGACGGCCAGCTCGTCGGCGGTGCGGCGGGCGTCGGTGGAGATCCGCCAGTGCTCGACGATCTCCTCGCCGTCGAACAGGCCGAGGACGGTGTGGGAGTTGCCGACGTCGATGGTGAGCAGCATCAGGCGCCGGCCCCGTACGTCTCCGCCGCGGTGTCACGGAAGTCCAGGCCGATGTCGAGGATCGGCGAGGAGTGCGTCAGGGCGCCGACGGCCAGGTAGTCCACGCCGGCCTCGGCGTAGGCGCGGGCGGAGTCGAGGGACAGCCGGCCCGAGGACTCCAGCACCGCACGGCCACCGACGAGGGCGACCGCCTCGGCCGTCGCCGACGGCGTGAAGTTGTCCAGCAGGATGAGGTCGGCACCCGCGTCGAGCACTTCGCGGACCTGCTCCAGGGTGTCGACCTCGACCTCGATCGCGAGCTCCGGAAACGTCTTCCTGACCCGTGTGAACGCCTCGGCGACGCCGCCCGCCGCGATGACGTGGTTGTCCTTGACCAGCGCCGCGTCCACGAGCGACATCCGGTGGTTGACCCCGCCTCCGCAACGCACCGCGTACTTCTCCAGCGCGCGCAGCCCCGGAGTGGTCTTCCGGGTGTCCCGGACCTTCGCCTTCGTGCCTTCGAGCACATCGGCCCAGGCGCGGGTCGCGGTCGCGATCCCGGAGAGCCTGCAGAGCAGGTTGAGCGCGCTGCGCTCGCCGGTGAGCAGGTCGCGGGTGCGGGTGGTGACCGTCAGCAGCTTCTGTCCGGGGACGACGGGGTCGCCGTCCTCGACGTGGCGCTCGACCTCGAACTCGTCGGTGCAGACGATGGACAGGACGGCCTCGGCGACACGCAGACCCGCAACGACGCCTGCCTCACGCGCGGTGAAGTCACCGGTGGCGACGGAGTCCTCCGGGACGGTCGCCACGGTGGTGACGTCCTCGCCCCCGTCCAGGTCCTCCTCGATCGCGACGTGGGCGATGTCCTCGACCTGCACCGGGTCCAGTCCGGCGTCGGCCAGGAGCTGGGCCAGGGCAGGGTCGAGACCGCACTCCAGGCCGTCGGGGTCGTAACCGTCGCCGCAGCCGCAGCCGTCGCCGCAGCCGCCCCCGGATTCGGCGGGTACGCCGATGTGGATCAGCGGTACGTCCACGGGTGTGGGGCGCGGATTCTCTTCGGGCGTGCTCACGGTTACGGCTCCTCGGGGGCGTCGGCGGGGTTGGTGCGGGGACTGCCGGACGGTTCGGACAGCGCTGTGTCTGCGGAGTCTGCCGGGTCTCCGGGACGTACGGGCGGGAACGCGGCACTGTCCGTCGTGCGGACGACGGGCGGCTCGCCGGGGGCGGTACGGACGACTAGGTGGCGGCGCCACGCGGTGTCGTCGCGGTCAGGGCGGTCCTCGCGCCAGTGGCAGCCGCGGGTCTCCTCCCGCGCACGGGCGGCGGCGACCAGCACCCGTGACACGAGGAGCAGATTCGTGGCCTCCCACGCCTCCACCCCTGGCACGGCGTCCTTCGGACCGTCCTCCCCGGCGGCGTCCGCGGCACGCTGCAGCTCCTCCAGCTCACCGGCCGCGGCCGCCAGGCTGTCGGCGGAGCGGACGACCCCCGCGCCCTTGGTCATGATCCGCTGGATCGCCGTCCGGGACTCCGCCGTGAGCAGCGGGACGGTGTGGGTTGCGGCCGCGTCCGCCACGGGCGTGCGCCGGGGGGCGTCCCCGGAGCCGGTCCGGGGCCCGCCCACGATGTCGGCCGCGATGCGCTCGGCGAAGACCAGGCCCTCCAGGAGGGAGTTGGACGCCAGCCGGTTCGCACCGTGCACACCCGTGCAGGCGACCTCGCCGCAGGCGTACAGGCCGGGGACCGTCGTACGGCCGCGGAGGTCCGTACGCACACCGCCCGAGGCGTAGTGCGCGGCGGGGGCCACCGGTATCGGCTGCGTGACGGGATCGATGCCGTGCGAGCGGCAGGCGGCGAGGATCGTCGGGAAGCGCTGCTCCCACATCTCGGCACCGAAGTGGCGCGCGTCGAGGTACATGTGCTCGGCGCCCAGCAGGTGCATCCGGCGGGTGATGGCCTTGGCGACGATGTCGCGCGGCGCCAGTTCGGCCAGCTCGTGCTGCCCGAGCATGAAGCGGGTGCCGGAGGCGTCGACGAGATGGGCGCCCTCGCCCCTTACCGCTTCGGACACCAGCGGCTGCTGGCCCTCGGAACCGGCGCCCAGAAACAGGACGGTCGGATGGAATTGGACGAACTCCAGGTCCGACACCTCCGCGCCCGCCCGCAGCGCGAGCGCCACCCCGTCGCCCGTGGAGACCGGCGGGTTGGTGGTGGCGGAGAAGACCTGGCCCATGCCGCCGGTGGCGAGCACCACGGCCGGGGCGCGGACGGCGCCGACCCCGTCGTGCTGCCCCTCGCCCATGACGTGCAGGGTGACGCCCTCGGTACGGCCTTCGGCGTCCGTGAGCAGGTCCAGGACCAACGCGTTCTCGATGGTGCGCAGGGCGGCCGAGCGGACCGCCTCGACCAGGGCACGGGAGATCTCGGCACCCGTCGCGTCGCCGCCCGCGTGCGCGATGCGGCGGCGGTGGTGGCCGCCCTCGCGGGTCAGCGCGATCGCCCCGGTGTCGGTGGTGTCGAAGTGCGCGCCGGTGTCGATCAGTCTGCGTACGGCGCCGGGGCCCTCCGAGACCAGGGTGCGCACGGCGGTCTCGTCGCACAGGCCGGCCCCGGCGACCAGGGTGTCGTCGAGGTGCTGCTCGGGGGTGTCGCCCTCGCCGAGCGCGGCTGCGATGCCGCCCTGGGCCCAGCGGGTCGAGCCGTCGTCGAGACGGGCCTTGGTGACGACGACGGTCGCGAGGCCCGCCGCGGCACAGCGCAGTGCTGTGGTGAGACCTGCCACGCCGGAGCCGACCACGACCACGTCCGCGTCGATGGCCCAGCCGGGGGCGGGTGCGTTCAGCCGTATGCCGGTCATGTGAGGGCTCCGAGGGTCAGCGGGATGTTGTCGATCAGGCGGGTGGCTCCCACCCGCGCCGCGACGGCGAGGACCACCTCACCGCTGACACGGCCGTCGGGGACCTCGGTGAAGTCCGCCGGGTCCACGAGCGCCACGTAGTCCAGGGCGAGGGGCACCTCTTCCCCGGCCGCCTCGTCCAGGACGGATCGTGCGGCGGCCAGCACCGCGGCGGGCACGACGGTCGGCCGGGCGAGCGCCACGGCCTGCGTGTCGGCGGCCGCACGGGCCTCTCCCAGCCGGTTGAGTGCGGCGGCCCGGCCCCCACGGTCCGGGACCGTCCGGGCGCGGGCGTGGAGCGTCTGCTGAGCGGCCAGCCGGTCGCGTGCGGCGAACAGGGCCCGGGGCAGGGCCAGCGCGGTCCGGCGCTCCTCGGCGGAGAGGAAGCGGTTACGGCTCGAGAGGGCGAGACCGTCCGGATCGCGGACGGTCGGCACCGCGACGATGTCGATGCCGAAGTTGAGGTCGCGCACCATGCGGCGGACCAGTGCCAGCTGCTGGGCGTCCTTCTGGCCGAAGAACGCCGCGTCCGGCCGGGTGAGGTGGAGGAGCTTGGCCACGACGGTGAGCATGCCGTCGAAGTGCCCGGGGCGGGCGGCTCCTTCCAGTCGCTCGCCCATGGGCCCCGCGGTGATCCTGACCTGGGGCTCACCGCCGGGATAGACCTCGTCGGCGGAGGGGGCGAAGACCGCGTCGGCGCCCGCCTCGGAGGCGACGGCGAGGTCGGCGTCGAGAGTGCGGGGATAACGGTCGAGATCGGCGGCCTCGCCGAACTGGAGCGGGTTGACGAAGACGGTGACCACGACCTGCCCGCCCGGTCCCGCGGCGGCCCGCGCGGCGCGGATCAGGGTGGCGTGGCCGTCGTGGAGCGCGCCCATCGTCATCACGACGGAGCGGCGCGCCCCGGCGGACCGGCCGAGGGCGTTCAGCTCGGCGGTGGAGCGCAGCAGGGTGGCGGGTGCGGTGTTCATCGCTTCTCCCCCGGTCCGGACTCGTCCGGGCCGTGTCTTCCGTTCGTTCCGGCCACGGCGCCGCTGTCGGACAGGACGCCGAGGAGATCCTCAGCGAACTCCGGCTTGAGCAGGCCGTGGTCCAGCGCCCGGTCAGCCGTGGCGCGCGCCATGGCGAGGTATCCGGCCACCGTCTGCGGGGCGTGCGCCCGCAGCTCCCGGATGTGCGCGGACACCGTCCCCGCGTCGCCCCGGGCGACGGGGCCGGTCAGCGCCGCGTCACCGGAGCGCAGGGCGTTGTCGAGCGCGGCCCCGAGCAGAGGGCCGAGCATCCGGTCGGGAGCGCCCACGCCCGCCTGGCGGAGCAGGTCCATCGACTGCGCGACGAGGGTGACCAGGTGGTTCGCTCCCAGGGCGAGTGCCGCGTGGTAGAGCGGCCTGGACTCCTCGGCGATCCATTCGGGCTCACCGCCCATCTCGATGACGAGCGCCTCGGCGGCGAGCCTGAGCTCCTCGGGGGCGGTGACCCCGAAGGAGCAGCCGGCCAGCCGCTGGACGTCGACCGAGCTGCCGGTGAAGGTCATCGCCGGATGCAGGGCGAGGGGGAGGGCGCCTGCCCGCAGCGCGGGGTCGAGCACCTTCGTCCCGTACCGCCCGGAGGTGTGGACGAGCAGCTGGCCCGGCCGCACGGCGCCGGTCTCGGCGAGACCTTCGGCCAGACCGGGCAGCGCGTCGTCGGGGACGGTCAGCAGCACGAGCTCGGCGCGTGCGAGGACCTCGGCGGGGGTGACCAGGGGGACGTCGGGGAGCAGTGCTGCTGCCCGGCGCACCGATGCGTCGGAGACACCCGACACCGCGACCGGGCGGTGCCCGGCGAGCTGCAGGGCGGCGGCGAGGGCGGGGCCGACCCGGCCGGCGCCGACGACGCCGACGGTGAGGCGGGCGGGGCGGTCCCTCGCGTCGAGGGCTTCCTTGGAGATTGATGCGTTCACGCGGCTACGGCCTTCCGTTCCAGTCCGCGGGGGGTACCGGACGACTTCTCTGCATGCTACGCCAGCGTTTCGGCATGCCCACCGGCCGTCCACATCCTGTGGATAACTTCTGACGCCGGAGAAATCCGGGTGTGCGGCGCCTGTGGCCCGGGCGATGATCGTCCCATGGGAAACACCGACGAGCAGAAGCAACGGCACCGTGCACTGACCGCGTGGAAGGGGTCGACGAAGGTGCTGGCACGGATGTCCGCGAACCACACACTGGCCGAACGGCTGGCCGCACTGGCCGCCGACGCCGGCACGGTCCACGACCTGGACGATTGGACGGATCTGTACGGCGACGGGGTCGTCGCCGAGGTGGAGCGGCGCACGGCGGAACTGCTGGGCATGGAGGCCGCCGCGTTCTTCCCGACCGGGACGATGGCCCAGCAGATCGCGCTGCGGTGCTGGGCGGGGCGCACGGGCAGTCCGGTCGTGGCCCTGCATCCGCTCTCCCACCCGGAGGTGCACGAGCGCGGCGCGCTCGCGTCGGTGAGCGGGCTGCGCACGGTGCACCCGACGACCGCGCCCCGGCAGGCGACCGCGGAGGAGGTCCGGGACCTCCCCGAACCGTTCGGCACCCTGATGCTGGAGTTGCCGCTCCGGGACGCCGGCTTCGTCCTGCCCTCCTGGGAGGAGCTGGAGGCCGTCGTGGCCGCCGCGCGGGAGCGGGACGCGGTGGTGCACCTGGACGGAGCGCGCCTCTGGGAGTGCGCCTCGCACTTCGGGCGCGGCCTGCCGGAGATCGCGGCACTCGCCGACAGCGTGTACGTGTCGTTCTACAAGTCCCTGGACGGCCTGTCCGGAGCGGTGCTGGCCGGCCCCGAGTCGCTCGTCGAGGAGGCGAGGACCTGGCGCCACCGGTACGGCGGCCAAATCTTCCAGCAGTACCCGGCGGCCCTGTCCGCCCTGCTCGGCCTGGAGCGGGAGCTGCCGAGGCTGCCGTCCTACGTGGCACAGGCGAAGACGGTCGCCGGGGCACTGGCGGAGGGCTTCGCCGGGTTGGCGGTGCCATGGTTCCGGGTTCACCCCGAGCCGCCCCACACACACCAGTTCCACGTGTGGCTGCCGTACGCCGCGGACGTGCTGGACGAGGCATCGGTGCGGCAGGCCGAGGAGACGGGCGTAACCCTCTTCCGCCACTGGTCCCCGGCTCCGGCGGGACCGCCCGGGCTCTCGTTCACCGAGGTCACGGTGGCGGCGCCGGGGCTGGAGTGGACGGCCGACGACGTACGGGACGCGGTGTCGGACTTCGTGGGGCGACTGGCCTGAAGCCCTTCGGGGACTCAAGCGTCCGGAGCGCCTGCGTCACGGGCGCCGCGGACTTCCGGCGCGCGGCCGCTTCAGGGGAGGGGCGGCCGGTGTGCGGCCGTCCAGGCGCGGATACGCCTTCGGATCATGCGCAGGATCTCCCGGTCATGTGAACCGGGCAGCGGGGGCGGCCCCTCACCGTGCTGCGCGGCCCGGCAGCTGTCGAGCATGTGCTGCTGAACGATGTCCATGCATCCAGCGTGACCCCGGACCGGCGGGCACGCCCGTGGATTGA
This sequence comes from Streptomyces sp. NPDC005752, assembly GCF_040630715.1. Classification (NCBI taxonomy): domain Bacteria; kingdom Bacillati; phylum Actinomycetota; class Actinomycetes; order Kitasatosporales; family Streptomycetaceae; genus Streptomyces; species Streptomyces sp. NPDC005752. Next base: position 41,919 of record NZ_JBEXYB010000007.1, read on the forward strand.
CGGCCCCCGTCAAGTGGAACCCGCTGCCGCCCCCGCACCCGCACCATGGAGCGGTGAGCGTGCATATCGACATCGCGGGCCTGCCCCCCGAGCGCATAGTTTTCGAGACCTCTCCCCTGGCGGAGCTGGGACTCGCCCTTCACGCGCTCTCCGAGCCCGGGCACCACCCGGGCCTGCACGGCTGGGCGACGGCGACCTCCGCGGCCCTCGAGCCGGACCTCGCGGACCGGCTGCACGAGGCGGGGTTCCTGTGGCGGACCACGTTCTCGGACATCTTCATGCCGTTCGCCGGTGTACGCGGCGGAGACGGCAGGACCGGTTCGACCCTCGCCGAGGACCTGGACGTCCTGGACAGGCTCGACGACGAGCGGTTCGTCTCGGCCGCGCTGGAGTTCACCTGCTCGAGCCTGTACGGGACGGGGGCGCCCTCCCCGCTCGCCGACGCCGGGATGCGGGCCCGCGCGCTCGACATGGCAGCCGCCCGGGGACCGAGGCAGGTGGACTTCACCCGTGAGCTCCTGGCCGACCCCGCCTCCGTACGCGGCTGGGTCCGGCGTCTCCTCGAGGACTGCGACCAGGCGTTCTTCGCAGACACCTGGCGGCGGGCCCAGGTCCAGCTGGCGGCGGACGCCCGGCACAAGACCGAGGTGCTGCGGCGCAAGGGGGTCGGCGCGGCCCTCGGCGCGGTCTCCGCCGCCCTGTCGCTGGACGAGGAGACCGGCAGGATCAGCGCCGACAAGCTGACCGAGGCGACGGCATCGGCGACGGGCACCGGTCTGACCCTCATCCCGACCAGTTTCGGCTGGCCGCACCTGACGGTGCTGCACGCCCCCGGCTGGCGTCCCGTGATCGTCTACCCGGTGCACCGCCCCGAGCTGCCCTCCCCCGCCTCCGTCGAGCTGCTCCAGCTCCGGATGGAGGCCCTGGCCCACCCCCTGCGGATGCGGATCTGCCGCAACCTGGCCCGCTCCCCCTACACCACCGGGGAGCTCGCCGGTTCGCACGGCATCACGTCCCCCGAGGTCTCCCGCCACCTGGCGGTGCTCAAGAAGGCGGGCCTGGTCACCACCCGCCGGCGCGGCCGGTACGTCCTGCACTCGCTGGACCTGACGGTGGTGGCACGCCTGGGCAGCGACTTCCTGGAGGGCGTCCTGCGGTGACCTCCGGCGGCCGCGTGGCCTGGGGGTCAGCCCGTTCCGCCGGCCCTGACCAGCCCGGTCTCGTACGCGAGGACGACCACCTGGACGCGGTCGCGCAGGCCCAGCTTGGTGAGGATGCGGCCCACGTGGGTCTTCACGGTCGCCTCGGACAGCACCAGGCGGCCCGCGATCTCGCCGTTCGACAGACCCTGGGCGACCAGCAGCATCACCTCGCGCTCACGACCGGTCAGCTTCTCGATGTGCTTGTGCTCCGGCTCCTTCCTGCCGCTCGGCAGCATCGGCGAGAACCGGTCGAGCAGCCTGCGGGTCGTGGAGGGCGCCACGACGGCGTCGCCGCTGTGAACCGAGCGGATGGCGGAGAGAAGCTCGCCGGGCGGGACGTCCTTGAGCATGAAGCCGCTGGCGCCCGCCTTCAGACCGGAGAACGCGTACTCGTCCAGGTCGAACGTGGTCAGGATCAGCACCTTGGGCGGATCGGTCCGCGCGCGGATGCGCCGGGTCGCCTCGACACCGTCCAGCCGTGGCATGCGTACGTCCATCAGCACCACGTCGACGGCCGTGGAGCGCAGGACCTCGACCGCCTCGGCCCCGTCGCCCGCCTCCGCGACGACCTCCATGTCCGGCTGGGCGGCGAGCACCATCCTGAATCCGGTGCGCAGCAGCACCTGGTCGTCCACGAGCATTACGCGGATCGCCATGGGTTCCCGTCCTTCGGTCACTGGTTGGCCGGCTTGAGCGGAAGCAGGGCGCTGATCCGGAAGCCGCCGCCCTGGCGCGGGCCCGCGTCCAGCGTGCCGCCGACCATGCCGACCCGCTCGCGCATGCCGATCATCCCCTGTCCCGCGCCGTCGGCCCCGCCGTCCTCGTAGAGCTCGTGCGGTGAGCCGCGGCCGTCGTCCTCGACCAGCAGGCCCAGCCCGTCGTCGAAGTAGACCAGCCGTACGCTCGCGCCGGCGTCCGGGCCGCCGTGCTTCCGGGTGTTGGTGAGCGCCTCCTGGACGATGCGGTACGCGGTCAGCTCGACCCCGCTCGGCAGTGGACGCGGTGTGCCCTCGATCCTGAAGTCGACCGCGAGGCCGGTCTCCCTGACCTTGCCGACGAGTTCCTCGATCTGCTGGACATCGGGCTGGGGGACGTACTCCCCGCTCTCCTCGGCATCTCCGGTCCTCAGCACGCCGAGAAGCCGCCGCATCTCGGCGAGTGCCTGGCGGCCGGTGCCAGAGATCGTCTCCAGCGCCTGCCGGGCCTGGTCGGGGGACGAGTCCATGACATACGCGGCGCCGTCGGCCTGGACCACCATCACCGAGACGTTGTGCGCGACGACGTCGTGCAGTTCGCGGGCGATACGGGCCCGTTCGGCGGCGACGGCGACCTTCGACTGCGCCTCGCGCTCCCGCTCCAGCCGGGCGGCCCGCTCCTCCAGCTGGCTGAAGTAGGCCCGCCGGGTGCGTATGGAGTCGCCGAGCACCCAGGCCAGGACGAAGGGCACGGTCATGATGACGACATAGCCCAGCGTCTGCGCCCAGCCGCCGTAAGGCGCTTCGTCGGGCCAGCGCAGACGTGAGATCCCCGCCGCGACCAGGCTGCACCCGAGGGCCAGCCGGGACGCCCGGCGCTCCCCCACCGTGGCCACGGTGTACGTGATCACCAGCATGGCGAAGTCCGCCACGTCCGGCCGCACTCCGAGCAGCAGCTGCGCGAGACCCATCACGATGGCGAGCAGCAGCATCCTCTCCGGCACACGGCGGCGCAGCGCGACCACGACGGACAGACCGACGGCGATCGGCACCCCGGCGACGCGCTCCAGCCCGGCACCGGCCTGGTCGGTCACGATGGACACGCCGGAGAACCCGAGGAGGAGGACAGCCCAGAGGATGTCGACGCCCGTCGGGTGTCTGCGGATGAAATCGTAGAAGCGCTGCACGTCACCCAGCGTAGGGACACCTGATCGGTGCCCGGGTCAGCCGAAGGTTCGATCCGGGTCCTGGGACCGTACTCCCCAAGGTGGAGACTTGCCCACGTGACGGATGACTGGTGCCGCTGGCGGGAAGCCGCCGAGACCGCTTTGTACGGGGAAGAGGGGTTCTACCTTCGCTCCGAGGGCCCCGGAGGCCATTTCCGCACCTCGGTGCACGCCTCCCCGCTGTTCGCCACCGCGGTCGCCCGGCTGCTGGCCGGCACGGCGCGGGAGCTCGGCACCGACTCGGTCGCCCTGGTGGACGTGGGCGCGGGCCGCGGCGAACTGCTGACCGGGGTGCTCGAGGCCCTGCGGGACAAAACCCTGGCCCCCGGCCTCACCGTACGGCCGTACGCCGTGGAGCTCGCCCCGCGCCCGCCCGGCCTGGACCCGGCCGTCGAGTGGTGTGCCGAACTCCCGCAGGGCGTGCGGGGACTGCTGTTCGCCAACGAGTGGCTGGACAACGTCCCGACGGACATCGCGGAGGCCGACGCGGACGGGACTGCCCGTTACGTCCTCGTACGGAGGGCCGACGGCGCCGAGCGGCTCGGTGATCCGGTGACCGGGGCGGACGCCCGGTGGCTGAGCCGCTGGTGGCCGCTGTCCCGGCCCGGTGACCGCGCGGAGATCGGCCGGCCCCGCGACGAGGCCTGGGCACGGGCCGTCGCCTCGCTCGCCGGCGGGACCGCGGTGGCGGTGGACTACGCGCATGTGAGGGCGTCACGGCCGCCGTTCGGGACGCTGACCGGATTCCGTGCCGGCCGTGAGGTGCCGCCGGTCCCCGACGGGAGTTGCGACCTGACCTCGCACGTGGCGCTCGACGCCTGCGCGGCGGCAGCCGACGGCGTGGCCGGGCTCCTGGACCAGCGGACGGCGCTGCGGGAACTGGGTGTCAGCGGCGAACGACCGCCGCTGGCACAGGCGTCGGCCGATCCCGCGGGCTATGTGCGGGCGCTCGCGTCGGCCGGGGAGGCCGCGGAGCTCACGGCGCGGGGCGGGCTGGGCGACTTCGGCTGGCTGCGGCATCGGGTCCCGGACCGTGAAGGGGGATACTGTCCGGCATGACGGAGACGACGATCGGCATCGGCGGCGCGGCGGAGAGCACCGACATGGTGCTGAACATCGGTCCCCAGCACCCCTCCACCCACGGTGTGCTCCGCCTGAAGCTCGTCCTGGACGGCGAGCGGATCCAGCAGGCCGAGCCCGTCATCGGCTACATGCACCGAGGCGCCGAGAAGCTCTTCGAGGCCAGGGACTACCGGCAGATCATCATGCTCGCCAACCGCCACGACTGGCTGTCGGCCTTCTCCAACGAGCTCGGCGTGGTCATGGCCGTCGAGCGGATGCTCGGCATGGAGGTACCCGAGCGCGCCGTCTGGACGAGGACGCTGCTGGCGGAGCTGAACCGGGTCCTCAACCATCTGATGTTCCTCGGCTCCTACCCGCTCGAACTCGGTGGGATCACCCCGATGTTCCACGCGTTCCGGGAGCGCGAGGAACTCCAGGCCGTCATGGAGGAGGTCTCCGGCGGCCGGATGCACTACATGTTCAACCGGGTGGGCGGCCTCAAGGAGGACCTGCCGGCGGGCTGGCTCGGCCGGGCCGGGGACGCCGTGGCGTCGGTGCGCTCGCGGATGGACGTGTACGACGGGCTGGTGCTCGGCAACGAGATCTTCCGGGGCCGCACCCGAGGGGTGGGTGTCCTGTCCCCCGAGGCTGTGCACGCGTACGGGGTGTCCGGACCGATCGCCCGGGCCTCCGGCGTCGACTTCGACCTGCGGCGCGACGAGCCGTATCTCGCGTACGGGGAACTGCGGGACACCCTCGAGGTCGTCACCCGGACCGAGGGCGACTGCCTGGCACGCTTCGAGTGCCTGCTGGAGCAGACGCACAACGCGCTGGACCTCGCCGACGCCTGCCTGGACCGGATGGCGGGACTGGAGCCCGGGCCCATCAACCAGCGGCTGCCCAAGGTGCTCAAGGCCCCCGAAGGCCACACCTACGCGTGGACCGAGAACCCGCTGGGCGTCAACGGCTACTACCTGGTGTCGACGGGCGAGAAGACGCCGTACCGGCTGAAGCTGCGCTCTGCCTCGTTCAACAACATCCAGGCACTCACCGAGCTCCTGCCGGGGACGCTCGTCTCCGACATGGTGGCGATCCTGGGCTCGCTCTTCTTCGTCGTCGGGGACATCGACAAGTAGCCGCGGCCCACGGGCCCGGCCCGGGACCGTGCGTCTACGACGAGACCGCACTCCGCAGTCCGACGACGTCCAACTGCTCGGTCTCGTCGTGCGCCGTCAGATCGATGACCTTGCCGACGGCGCGGTTCTCGGCCGAGCCCGTGCGGTGCGCCGCCAGCGCCTCCTCGCCCACCACGTCCGCGAGGTCCTCGTTCTGCACGGACTCGATCGCGGCGTCCGCCTTCTGCGTGCCGAAGAAGTCGAAGCTGCCCTGCGGGACGAGATGACGGCGCGCGGCGGCGTACGGGACGACGGCGGACGCCGCGGCGGCGGCCCGGGGCGTGCGTACGGGAGACAGCTTCGGTGCGGTGAGGGCGGTCTGCTGACGGCGGTGCTGGAGATCACCCGCTCCGGCGACCGCCGCGTGCTTCCCCTTCGGGCCGTCGCCCTCCGGGTCCCGTTCGGCGGACCGCTCCGCGATGTCGCGCTGCCGCGCCACCTCGGCCGTGCGGCGCGCCTCCTGGAGCGCGGCATTGCGGCTCAGGTCGCGCAGGGCCTGGGCCGCCCGAAGATACGCGCCCGGCGTCGGAGTGGACCGCGCGGGCAGGAGCTCACGCGGGGCGGACGCCTCGATGGCGAGCTGCCTGCGGCCCTCCAGCGCACTGGCCCGCTCCGTCTCGGCGTTGGCGTACCGGCGCAGCAGCGCGGCGTGTTCGCCCCGCAGCCCGGCGAGCTCCACGCGCTTGCGGCGCAGCTTGGTCTCCAGCCGGGTGCGCAGTTCCCGTGATTCCTCGAGGTCCGCCTCGAGTTCGGCTATGCGCTCCTCGGTCTTCCACTCGTCGCTGGTCCGGGCACGGGTCAGCTCCGCGACGCGCAGCCCGGCGGCCCGGTCCCAGCTGCGCATCATCCAGGCGCCGGTGACGGCGGCGGCCGCGGTCACGGCGACCAGGGCGCGCAGGGGCAGAGGATCCGCGAGGAGCCAGGCGCCGACGGCGCAGACGACCGGAACTCCGGCCACCACGGCGGGGGGCAGGATTCTGTGGAGCGGCGGCGAATGGCGGTGGCGTCCTCGTGGCATGGCCCGAAATTTACCGTGCGTACGGGTCACGTGGGAGGCCGCCCGGCAATCTGTTCCCCGCCGGTTACCTGGCGGCCTCTCAAGTGACCCTCCGGGGCGCCTTTTTACTTCTTGATCAGGCCCTTCGACCGGAGATACTCCGCAGCCGCGTCCGCGGGCTTCGCGCGCTCCGCGTCGACCTTGCGGTTCAGTTCCGCGAGGTCCTGCGTGGTGAGTGCGTCGGTGAGCTTCCCGAGCGCCTCGGCGATCTCCGGCGCGCCCGCGTCCTTGGCATTGAGTACCGGAAGGACGTTGTCCGCGTTCTGCAGCTTCTTGTCGTCCTCCAGGAACACCAGCCCGTAGGAGTCGAGCACGGCGTCCGTGGTGGTGGTGAGGACCAGTTGGTCCTTGCCGTCCTTGACGGCCTGCTTCGACTGCGGCGTGCCGACCCCCTTGGGGTCGATCCCGGTGACGTCGATGCCGTACGTCTTCTTCAGCCCGGGCGCGCAGAACGGGCGCACCTCGCATTCGTCGCCCGCCGCGATCTTCACCTTGATCTTCGAGGCGCCGAGATCGGAAAGCGTCGTGAGGCTGTTCTTGTCGGCGAATTCCTTCGACACCGCGAAGGCGTTCTGGTCGACCGCCTTGCCCGCCGGAAGGACCTTCAGTCCGAGCGGGGTGGCGAGCTTCTCCAGAGCTGTGACGGTGGCCTTCACGTCACCGGAGGCCACCGGCTTCTTGGCCGCGTCCTCCGCTCCGTTGACCTTGGCGTTGAGGAATTCGGCGAGGGTCGCCGCGTATTCCGGGACGACGTCGATCTCGCCCTTCTCCAGCGACGGCTCGTACAGCTCGCGGTTCTTGACCGTGGTGACCGAGGTGTCGTATCCGGCGTCGCCCAGGACCTGGGCGTAGAGCTCGGCGAGCACCTTGGACTCGGTGAAGCCGGCGGCGCCCACGACGAGCGAGCCCTTCTTGGAGTCGGCACCGGCACCCGTGTCCGAGCCGCCCTTCTCCTTCTCCAGGCTGTCGCCGCCACAGGCGGCGAGCGACCCTGCCAGCGCGACCGCTCCGATGACCGCACCCGCTATGCGCGAGGTCCTGCTCATGTTGTTCTCCGTCCGCGAAAAATGGTGTGCACAGTGCGAAAAGCCGGCGCGTTCATACGGTCCGGCGGCGGCGCAGGGGCGACAGCAGCCGGTCGAGCGCCACGAGTACGCCCTCCACCACCAGGGCCAGGAGGGCGACCAGTACGGCGCCGGCGAAGACCTGGGCGGTGTCGTAGGTGTTGAATCCGGCGGTGATGATCCGGCCGAGGCCCCCGAGGCCGACCATCGCCGCGATCGAGGCGGTGGCGATCACCTGTACGGCGGCGGACCGGAGGCCGTTCATGATCATCGGGTAGGCGAGGGGGAGCTCGACCCGCAGGAAGAGCTGCGCGCCGGACATCCCCATCCCCCGCGCGGCCTCCAGCACCGACCGGTCCACCTCCGTCATCCCGACGTAGGCGTTGGTCAACAGCGGGGGGACGGCGAAGAGCACCAGCGCGATGACCGTGGGCAGATAGCCGGAGTTGCGCAGGGGCGTCATCATGAACAGCGCCAGCACCGCGAACACCGGGACCGCCCGGCCCACGTTGGAGAGGTTGACGGCGAGCGCGCCCCCCTTGCCCACGTGCCCGAGATACAGCGCGACGGGCAGGGCGATGACGCAGGCCACCGCGAGGGCTGTCCCGCTGACGTAGAGATGCTCGGCCAGCCGGTGTCCCGCCCCGCCGTCCCCCGACCAGTTGGCTCCGGTGGTGAGCCAGACCCATGCCTCTTCGACGACTCCCATGGGTCAGCCGGCCTCCGTCTTCGCGATGCCCGCCCCGGCGGGCGGCCGTATCCGGGTCCAGGGCGTGAGCAGGCGTTGCACGCCGAGAAGCAGCAGGTCGGCGGCCACCGCGAGCAGCACGCAGAGCACGGACGCGGTGAGTACCTGGGCCTTGAAGAAGCTCGGCAGCGCGTCCTCGATGAGATTGCCGAGGCCACCCTTGCCGACGAGGGAGCCGACCGTGGTCAGCGCGACCGTCGACACCGTGGCGATCCGCAGCCCTGCCATCAGCGCGGGCAGGGCGAGCGGGAGCTCGACCTCCCAGAGGAGCCGGACGGGCCCGTATCCCATGCCCTTCGCGGCTTCCCTGGACTCCTGCGGGACCGCTTCGAGTCCCGCCAGGATGTTCCGGACGAGGATGGTCAGCGAGTAGAGCACCAGTCCGGTGACGACGAGCGCCGCGGACAGCCCGAAGAGCGGCAGCAGCAGCGAGAACATCGCCAGCGACGGCACCGTGTAGAGCACTGTGGTCAGGCCCAGCACGGGGCCCGCGAAATGCCGGCCCCGGCGGGCGAGCAGCGCGAGCGGAAATGCCACCGCGAGCCCTATCAGCACGGAAGCCACCGTGATCCAGATGTGCTGGACGGTCGCTTCGGTCAACTCGGCGCTGCGGGAGCGCAGATACTCTCCGCAGATCCAGTCGTTCGTCGCCAGGCAGTTCTGCTCGGCCATCCGCCCCCACCTCCTGTTGCCCTCGCGATGCCGATCCGGTTCCGGTCCTGGGTGACCCTATCCCCGACCACCGACAATCGCCGAGGCTGTCTTATTCCGGCAACATGGCCTTCACAGAGCCCGCGCCACAATGGGGAATCATGATCCGTTTCGAGCACGTCACCAAGCGGTACGCGGACGGCACCACCGCCGTCGACGACCTTTCCTTCGAGGTCGCCGAGGGTGAACTGGTCACGCTCGTAGGGCCTTCCGGCTGCGGCAAGACGACCACCATGAAAATGGTGAACCGCCTGATCGAACCGACCGACGGCCGGATATTCCTCGACGGGGACGACATATCCTCCATCGACCCCGTCCGGCTCCGCCGCCGTATCGGCTACGTGATCCAGCAGGTGGGGCTGTTCCCGCACAAGACGGTCCTGGAGAACACGGCTACCGTTCCCCATCTCCTGGGCTGGGGACGGGAAAAGGGCAGGAAGCGCGCCGCCGAACTGCTCGATCTCGTCGGACTGGACCCGTCCGTTTATGGCGGCCGCTATCCCGAGCAGCTTTCGGGCGGCCAGCGCCAACGGGTCGGCGTGGCACGCGCCCTGGCCGCCGACCCCCCGGTTCTGCTGATGGACGAACCTTTCGGCGCGGTCGACCCTGTCGTACGGGAAAGGCTGCAGAACGAATTCCTGAAACTGCAGGCACAGGTCCGCAAGACCGTGTTGTTCGTCACCCATGACATCGAGGAAGCCGTCCGGCTCGGCGACCGGATCGCCGTGTACGGACACGGTCGCATCGAACAGTTCGACACCCCGGCCACGGTGCTCGGGGCTCCGGCGACTCCTTACGTCGCCGGCTTCGTCGGGGCGGACCGGGGCCTCAAGCGGCTCTCGGTCACCCCCATCGAGGAGAGCGACCTGGACCAGCCGCCTGTCGTCCACCTCGACGACCCGCTGGCGAAGGCCACCGAGCGGCTGCGGGCCGACGGCGCGCGCTGGGCGGTCGTCCTGGACGGCCAGGACCAGCTGCACGGCTGGATCCCCGCGGACGACGCGTCAGCGGCCGGGGGCACGGTCCGTGAGCACGCCCGGCGCATGGAGGCGTGGCTTCCGCTCGGGGCTCCGCTGAAGCAGGCCTTCGCCACGATGCTGCAGCACGACGCGGGCTGGATCGCCGTCATCGACGAGGAGGGCGCCGGCCGCTTCCTGGGCGTGCTGACGCCTGCCCGGCTCCATGAGGCCCTGCGCCGCTCGATCGACGCGGACGCACAGGACGTGCCGCGCGCCGAGGTCGCTGTGGAGACCGTGGCGGGTGTCGGCCCGCACTGACGCCCTCCCGCTCCGCCGGCGGGGCCGCCGTACCGTCCGTCCGGCTGAACGCGGGGCGAAGGGGTACCGGGCGGTGGGCTCACGGCGGCGGGCTTCCCGTGGAGCGCCTTAGGCTGGTCGCATGAGTAGGTTGCGAGGACGGGGCACGGTGCGGGGTCTGCCGGAGTGGGACCGCTGTGCGGTCATGGGAGTCGTCAACGTGACGCCCGACTCCTTCTCCGACGGCGGCCACTGGTTCGACACCACGGCAGCGATCAAGCACGGCCTCGAACTGATGGACCAAGGCGCGGACCTGATCGACGTCGGCGGCGAGTCGACCCGCCCCGGCGCGAGCAGAGTGGACGAGGCCGAGGAACTGCGGCGGGTGATCCCGGTCGTGCGGGGGCTGGTCTCCGAAGGCGTCACCGTCTCCGTGGACACCATGCGGGCCGCCGTGGCCGAACACTCCGTCGCCGCCGGTGCGGCCCTGGTCAACGACGTGAGCGGGGGCCTCGCCGACCCGGGCATGATCCCGGTCGTCGCGGACGCCGGGGTGCCGTTCGTCGTCATGCACTGGCGCGGTTTCAGCGAGTCGATGAACAGCCGCGCGGTGTACGGGGACGTCGTCGGCGAGGTCGTCGCGGAACTCCGGGAGCGCATGGAGGCCGTGATCGAGGGCGGGGTGGACCCCGAGAAGCTGGTGATCGACCCGGGGCTCGGCTTCGCCAAGAACGCCGCCCAGGACCTCGCCCTGGTCGCGCACCTCGACCGGCTCCGCTCTCTGGGCAGACCGCTGCTCGTGGCCGCCTCCCGCAAGCGCTTCCTCGGCCATGTCCTGGCAGGCGAGGGCGCGGCCCCGCCGCCCGCCCGCGAGCGGGACGCCGCGACGGCCGCGGTCTCCGCCCTCTCCGCCGCCGCCGGCGCGTGGGCGGTCAGGGTGCACGCGGTACGGCCCACGGCCGACGCGGTGCGGGTCGCCCGCGCCGTCGAGGGAGCAGCGTGAGCGCCGCGCGCGACGAGCACGAGGAGGCCGCCGCCGACATCGCCGCGGTCGAGCAGGCGAACACCGCCTTCTACGAAGCGCTGGAACGCGGCGACTTCGACGCGCTCTCCGGCCTGTGGCTGCCCGGCGAGGACCTCACCGTCTCCTGTGTGCACCCGGGCTGGCCGGTGCTCACGGGCCGCGGCGAGGTGATGCGGAGCTACGCGCTGATCATGGCGAACACCGAGTACATCCAGTTCTTCCTGACCGATGTCGGCGTCTCGATGACAGGCGATACCGCCCTGGTGACCTGTACCGAGAACATCCTCAGCGGTGGCCCCGCGGAGGAGGGCAACGCACTCGGCCCGCTCGTCGGCCAGCTCGTCGTGGCCACCAACGTGTTCCGGCGCACTCCTGAGGGCTGGAAGCTCTGGTCGCACCACGGCTCCCCCGTTCTGGCCGAAACCGGTGACGAGGAGGACGAGGAGCCGACCGCCTGAGCGGACGGCGCCGGCCACGGGGATTGCCCACCCCGATCACGGGGTATACGCGGCCCACCCCTTGCCGGGCCGGTCCGCGCGCCCCCGCGGGCGGGAGCTGTCCGTGCACGCGGGTAGATTCGAAAGACGGCACTTCTCCGCCCGCACGCGGTCAGGTGCCTCCAGAGACGACGAACAGCAGGAGTGATTCGCGTGGATCGTGTCGCGCTGCGCGGCCTCAAGGCCCGTGGGCACCATGGTGTCTTCCCCAGGGAACGGGAAGAGGGCCAGACCTTCATCGTGGACCTGGTGCTGGGCCTCGACACCCGCCCCGCGGCAGCCGCCGACGACCTGTCGAAGACCGTTCACTACGGCGTGGTCGCGGAAGAGGTGGTCGGTGTCGTCCGGGGCGAGCCGGTCGACCTGATCGAGACCCTCGCCGAACGCATCGCGCAGCAGTGCCTCAAGCACGACGGGGTCGAGGAGGTCGAGGTCGTCGTCCACAAGCCGGACGCCCCGATCACCGTTCCCTTCGACGACGTGACCATCACCATCACCCGGAGCCGAGCATGACCGCATTTTCCGCCGAGGGGCAGAGCGACCCGACCGTACAGCCGGTTCCCGCCGCCGTGGTCGAGCAGGTCGACGCGGCAGACGTCACCCTCTCCAACCCCAAACTCGCCGTGATCTCCCTCGGCTCCAACCTGGGCAACCGGCTGGAGACGCTCCAGGGCGCGGTCGACGCCCTGGGGGACACCCCCGGCCTCCGGGTCAAAGCGGTCTCCCCGGTCTACGAGACGGAGCCCTGGGGCGTCGAGACCGGCTCACAGCCGTCGTACTTCAACGCGGTGATCGTCGTGAAGACGACCCTGCCCCCTTCGTCCCTGCTGGAACGCGGCCAGGCCATCGAGGAGGCGTTCGACCGTGTCCGCGAGGAGCGCTGGGGCCCCCGCACCCTCGACGTCGACATCGTGTCGTACGCCGAGGTGGTCTCCGACGACCCCCTGCTGACCCTCCCCCACCCGCGCGCCCGCGAGCGCGCCTTCGTGCTCGCCCCCTGGCACGACCTGGACCCGGAGGCCCAGCTGCCCGGCGCCGGGCCCGTCGCCGACCTGCTGACCGGTGTCGGCCGCGAGGGTGTGCTCGTCCGGCCCGACCTGGAACTTCGCCTGCCCGAGTAGTCGTTAGGCTCAAGGACCCCCGGCTACGGGCGAACCGCCCGGGCGAGCGGCACGGGCAACGGCGACGAAGGGCGGCACTCTCGGTGAAGCAACTACGGCTCGGCCTCCTGGCCGGACTCTTCGCCGGAGCCGGCGTGCTGTCCTGGGGCGCAGCCCGCCTCTGGAACTCGCTGGGGACACTGCCGAGCGTGCCGCTCGCCGCGCCCGTCGTCCTGGCCGTGATCGCCGTCGTACTGCTCGCCACGGCGCTGTCGATCCGGTCCCGGTTGCGCGCCCAGCGGGAACGGCGCCCCGGAGCGAAGGGCGTCGAGCCGATGATGGCGGCGCGCGCCCTGGTCTTCGGCCAGGCCAGTGCGCTCGTCACCGCCCTGGTCGCGGGGATGTACGGCGGCACGGGCGTCTTCCTGCTCGGCTCCCTCGACGTACCGCCCCGGCGGGATCAGGCCATCTACGCCGGCTTCGCGGTCCTGGCCGGCATCGCGGTCGTCGCCGCGGCGTTCTTCCTCGAGCGGGTCTGCAAGCTCCCGGACGACGGCGACGACGATCGGAACAGGGCCCAGGCCGCCTGAAGGTCTCCCGCGCGCATCGGACCGGCGCGCGGCGACGCTCCTGGTGAATCCGCCCGGACGGCAGCGTTCATGTGTTCACCGGGGTCGCACTCCCCCGCTGTCCGGACTCGTCGCCGCCGCGCCGGGGCCGGGCCCTCCCAGCCCCGTTCCGGCGTCGGCTAACGCGCCATGATGAGGCTCATCGCCTCGGCACGAGTGGCCGAATCACGCAGCTGGCCACGGACCGCGGACGTGATCGTCTTGGCTCCGGGCTTACGGATACCTCGCATCGACATGCACATGTGCTCGCACTCGACGACGACGATGACACCACGGGGCTCCAGGATCGACATGAGCGAGTCGGCGATCTGCGTGGTCAGTCGCTCCTGGACCTGCGGCCGCCGGGCGTACACGTCGACCAGACGGGCCAGCTTCGACAGCCCCGTGATCTTGCCGCTGGTCGCCGGGATGTAGCCGACGTGCGCGACACCGTGGAAAGGCACCAGGTGGTGCTCACAGGTGCTGAACACCTCGATGTCCTTGACCAGCACCATCTCGTCGTGACCGAGGTCGAACGTCGTCGTCAGCACGTCCTCCGGCTCCTGGTGGAGTCCGGCGAATATTTCCTGGTAAGCACGCGCCACACGGCCCGGGGTCTCGCGCAGCCCCTCGCGGTCGGGGTCCTCCCCGACAGCGAGGAGGAGTTCCCTTACGGCGGACTCGGCCCGCTTCGCATCGAATACGCCGATCGAACCCTGCCCGTCGAGCGTCACCGGGTCGGTCATCTGTGCCTCGTTCCTCTGTGCAGTCATATGCGCGGTCCCGCCCGGCCCTACGGAAGTACGGCAGGCACAACGCAGGCATACGAAAAAGCCGCGCCCCCACAGGCTAGAACCTGGGGGGCGCGGCATCCATTCCGGGCCTGGTGGTAGCCCCGTGACAGGGGCCACACCGGATCGGTCAGGGGGCCTAGCTCTCGGGGCGATCCTCGGGGAGCGCCTCCGGTGAGGTGCCGGACTTCTTCGTGATGTCGATGTCCGTCGGCGCGATCTCCGGAGTACCCGAACCATTGGCAGAGCCGTTGGTGAGGGCGAGCTCCTTCGGAGAGAGCACAGGGGGACGCGTCGACGGTGTACGCCGGGCGGATCCGGTCCACGCCGGGCGGGCCGGACGCTTCACGATCGGGGCGAAGATCTCGGCGATCTGCTCCTTGCCGAGCGTCTCCTTCTCGAGAAGCTCCAGGACCAGGGCGTCGAGGATGTCGCGGTTCTCCACGAGGATTTCCCACGCGTCGTTGTGCGCGGTCTCGATGAGCTTCTTGACCTCTTCGTCGACGAGCGCCGCGACCTCTTCCGAGTAGTCGCGCTGATGGCCCATCTCCCTGCCCACGAACGGCTCGGTGTTGTCTCCACCGAACTTGATCGCGCCCAGGCGCTCGGTCATGCCGTACTGCGTGACCATCGCGCGGGCCGTGGCGGTGGCCTTCTCGATGTCGTTCGCAGCACCGGTCGTCGGGTCGTGGAAGACCAGCTCCTCGGCCGCGCGCCCGCCCAGCATGTACGCCAGCTGGTCGAGCATCTCGTTACGCGTCGTGGAGTACTTGTCCTCTTCCGGGAGCACCATCGTGTAACCGAGGGCACGGCCGCGGGAAAGAATCGTGATCTTGTGGACCGGGTCCGACTGAGGTGAGGCCGCCGCGACCAGGGCGTGTCCGCCCTCGTGGTACGCGGTGATCTTCTTCTCCTTCTCGGACATGATCCGGGTCCGCTTCTGCGGTCCCGCCACGACGCGGTCAATGGCCTCGTCGAGCATGTGGTTGTCGATCAGCTTCTTGTTGCTGCGCGCCGTGAGGAGCGCCGCTTCGTTCAGCACGTTCGACAGGTCGGCACCGGTGAAGCCGGGCGTACGACGGGCGACCGCGTTGAGGTCGACGTCCTCCGCGACGGGTTTGCCCTTCTGGTGGACCTTGAGGATCTCGAGGCGGCCCTGCATGTCCGGGCGGTCGACCGCGATCTGCCGGTCGAAGCGTCCCGGGCGCAGCAGTGCCGGGTCCAGGATGTCCGGCCGGTTCGTGGCGGCGATCAGGATGACGCCGCCCTTCACGTCGAAGCCGTCCATCTCGACGAGCAGCTGGTTGAGCGTCTGCTCGCGCTCGTCGTGGCCACCGCCCATGCCCGCACCGCGGTGCCGGCCGACGGCGTCGATCTCGTCGACGAAGACGATCGCCGGAGCGTTCGCCTTGGCCTGCTCGAAGAGGTCGCGGACACGGGAGGCACCGACACCGACGAACATCTCGACGAAGTCGGAACCGGAGATCGAGTAGAACGGGACGCCCGCCTCGCCTGCGACGGCGCGAGCGAGCAGCGTCTTACCCGTACCGGGCGGCCCGTACAGCAGGACACCCTTGGGGATCTTGGCGCCGACGGCCTGGAACTTCGCCGGCTCCTGGAGGAATTCCTTGATCTCGTACAGTTCCTCGACGGCCTCGTCCGACCCCGCCACGTCGGAGAACGTCGTCTTCGGCGTGTCCTTGGTGATCAGCTTGGCCTTGGACTTGCCGAACTGCATGACCTTCGAACCGCCGCCCTGCATCTGATTCATCAGAAACAGGAAAACGATCACGATCAGGACGAAGGGCAGCAGCGTCAGAAGGATCGAGACGAACGGGGACTGCTTCGACGGCGAGACGGTGTAACCCTTCTCAATGTCACCGCTCTCGAACTTCTTCTGCAGCGTGTCGGCAAGCTCGACGCCCTGGTTCCCGATGTAGCTCGCCTGGAACTTGCTGCCGGACTCGCCCTTGAGCTTCTGCTTGTCCTTCAGCTCGATCTTCAGGATCTGTTCGTCACCGGTGGTCAGCTTGGCCTGCTCCACCTGGTTCTTGCTGATCGCCTGGATCACCTTGCCGGTGTCCACCGTCTTGTAGCCGCCGGACGAGCCGACGACCTGCATCAACACGACCACGGCGAGGACGGCCAGCACGATCCACATGACCGGCCCACGGAAGTATCGCTTCACGTCCATCCATACGGAGCGAAGTCGCCCCGTCCCTCCTGCCCGTAGGTAAATGCTGCTGTGAGAAAAGACTGTTCTTCGGACGGTACCCCAGCATTGTCACCCGTGACCGCAGGGGAGGTACGACAAACCCGTCTTCGAAGGCTCCAACGGCCCGCACGCCACGAGGGTTCCCGGGAGTCCTGCCGGGTTCGGCCGTGCCGGGCCGGGCCCGGTCGGGCGGCCGTCTCAGCCTCCGTACACGTGAGGTGCGAGGGTGCCGACGAAGGGAAGGTTGCGGTACTTCTCCGCATAGTCCAGCCCGTAGCCGACGACGAACTCGTTGGGGATGTCGAAGCCGACCCACTTCACGTCGATCGCGACCTTCGCGGCATCCGGCTTGCGGAGCAGCGTGCAGACCTCCAGGCTCGCGGGTTCACGCGAACCGAGGTTGGTCAGCAGCCAGGACAGCGTCAGGCCGGAGTCGATGATGTCCTCGACGATCAGGACGTGCTTGCCCTTGATGTCGGTGTCGAGGTCCTTGAGGATCCGGACGACGCCTGAGGACTGGGTGCCGGCGCCGTACGACGAGACGGCCATCCAGTCCATGGTGACGGGGGTGGACAGCGCGCGGGCCAGGTCCGCCATGACCATCACCGCACCCTTGAGCACGCCGACGATGAGCAGGTCCTTGCCCGCGTACTCCGCGTCGATCTTCGCTGCCAGCTCGACGAGCTTCGCGTCGATCTCTTCCTTGGTGAGGAGCACCGACTGAAGGTCGGTGCCCATGTCCTTCTCGTTCACCCGCGTCTCTTTCTCTGCCCTGCCGGCCCCGGATCGTTCCCAGGGCCGGACCGGCGTTTCGCCTGCACTTCAGCCGCTTGCGCTTCAGCTCTGCCGAATCACCAGTCTGCCACCCTGCCGCCGCACCTCGACGCGGCCGGGCAGGTTGATGGCGCCCTGGCCCCGCCAGCCGGTGATGAGCCGGTCCACTTCCTCGATGTGACGGGCGAACAGCGAACCCGCGGGGGAGCCGGTGTCGATCACGGCACGGCGCAGCACCCGGCGGCGCACCGCCGGCGGCAGCACGGAAAGTTTCGCGCACTCCAGCCGTCCGTCGTCGTCGCGGACCGAACGCGCGGCCTCGGCGGCCCAGGTGTCCAGCGCGTCGGCATCGTCGCGGGAGAGCTGCGCCGTACGGGCGAGGGCCTCCACGACCCCCTTGCCGAGCGCCTTCTCCAGGGCGGGCAGACCCTCGTGGCGAAGCCGGGAGCGTGTGTAGGCGGGATCGATGTTGTGGGGGTCGTCCCAGACGGGGATCGACTGGACCAGGCAGGCCTTGCGTGCGGTCTGCCGGTCGAGCTGGAGGAACGGCCGGCGGTAGCGGCCGGCGGGACCGGACGCGGCGGCCATCCCGGAGAGCGAGCGGATGCCCGAACCTCTGGCGAGGCCGAGCAGGACGGTCTCCGCCTGGTCGTCGCGTGTGTGGCCGAGGAGGACGGCGGCGGCACCGAGCCGCTCCGCCGCGGCGTCCAGGGCCGCGTAGCGCGCGTCCCGGGCGGCGGCCTCGGGCCCGCCGTCGCGGCCGACCCGCACGGCGACGGCCTCGACCGGGTCGAGCCGCATCTCGGTCAGGCGGGCGACGACCTCGTCGGCGCGGAGTCCGGAGCCCGGCTGGAGGTTGTGGTCGACGGTGATGCCCCCGGCGCGGACGGGGAGCTTGCGCGACTCGAAGGCGAGGGCGGAGGCGAGAGCCATGGAGTCGGCGCCCCCGGAGCACGCGACGAGCACCAGCGGGGTGTCGGGCCGCTCGGGAAGGGCGGAACGCCGCCCGCCCGCCCCCGCTTCGGCGAACTCGGCGTGCTCCGCCTGTTCGGTGTGACGGTTGTGTTCGGTGACGACGTCGTGAAGTACGCGGCGGACCGCCAGGCGTATCGCCGCGACCGCAGGATGGGGACCCATGTCCGGTGCCCTTCGGGTGAAGTTTTGGGGGTGCCTCTGAGCGCGCGGGACGAAGTCCCGTCACTCAGAGTGCGTCGATGGTGACAGAGACAAGCTGTCCATCGAGCATTGCACGCCTTCCCATGCCCCTACGGTCCCTCGGATGGGTGATTGGACGGGCAATTCCGTGCCGCCGGACCGGCCGGGATCACTGATCTGTCTTACGGTGCACGCGCGCCACCCAGTCCGCCGGTGCGGCGATCTCGGCCTTGGTCGGGAGGGTGTTGGGAGAGGTCCACACCCGGTTGAAGCCGTCCATGCCGACCTCGTCCACCACGGCCCGGACGAACTTCTCGCCGTCGCGGTACTGCCGCAGCTTCGCGTCGAGCCCGAGCAGTTTGCGCAGTGCCAGGTCCAGCCTGCTCGCGCCGCGCGCCCTGCGCCGCTGGAACTTCTCCCGGATCTCGGCGACGGAGGTCACCACATCCGGGCCCACCCCGTCCATCACGAAGTCCGCGTGGCCTTCGAGCAGCGACATCACGGCGGTGAGGCGGCCCAGGATCTCGCGCTGGGAGGGCGTCTGGACGATCTCGACGAGGCTGCGCCCGCCGTCGTCGCCCTCCTCCCCGCGTTCGCCCTCGGGCCGGCTGCCTCCCGAGAATGCCTGCGCAGCCTCGCGAAGGCGTTCGAGCACCGTCATCGGGTCGACGTCGGTCTCGTCGAGGAACGACTGGATTTCGCCCCGCAGGTGGTCGCGGAGCCAGGGGACCCCGGTGAACTGGGTGCGGTGCGTCTCCTCGTGGAGGGCCACCCACAGCCGGAAGTCGTGCGGGTCGACCTCGAGTTCGCGCTCGACGTGAACGATGTTGGGGGCGACCAGCAGCAGCCTGCCGCCCCCCTTGGACGAGGCGGGCAGCTCCCGGGTGGCGGGGGCGAAGGTCTCATACTGTCCGAGGACTCGGGAAGCCAGGAACGACAGGAGCATGCCCAGTTCGACACCGGTCACCTTGCCGCCGACCGCGCCGAGCACGGCGTTCCCCGGGCCGCCACCCCGCCGGTCCTGCATCTTCCCGAGCAGCGGACCCAGCAGCTCACGGAAGCCCGCGACGTTGGCCCTGATCCAGCCGGCCCGGTCGACGACCAGGACAGGGGTGTCCTCGGGTTCGTGCCCGTCCGGGATCATCCGGGTGAACGAACGGACGTGCTCCTCGGAGGCCTTGGCATGCCTGCGGAGCTCCGCGACGACGGCGCGGGCCTCCTCACGGCTGATCTCCGGACCCGGCCGCACGAACCGGGTCGCGGTCGCTACCGCGAGATTCCAGTCGACCATCTCGGCACCACCGATGCTCGTCATGCGTCAACCGTACGTGAGGTGGTCGCTCCGTGGTGGGGTGTCAGCCGCTCACCCGGTGCCTTCGGCGAGAACGGTGGCCAGGGCGTCGAGTGAGGCCTCCGCCTCGCCCGGGGACGTGCTGCCCGAGGCCAGGAAGGCGAAGGCGAGCAGCCGGCCCTGTGCGTCGACCGCGGTTCCCGCGAGGCTGTTCACCCCCGTCAGGGTGCCCGTCTTGGCCCTGATCAGGCCGGTCGCCGGGGAGATCGCGGTGTAGCGGTCGCCGAGCGTGCCGCTGAACCCGGCGACGGGGAGGCCGGTGAGGACCGGTCGGAGCTCGGGGTGGTCCGGGCCGGCGGCGAGCGCGAGCAGCTCGGCCAGGAGACCTGCCGTCACCTTGTCCGCGCGGTCAAGACCGCTGCCGTCCGCGAGCCGGGCGCCGGTCAGCGGCAGGCCGAGCGCCTTCAGCCGGGCGGTGACGGCGCGGCGGGCCCCGGCGAAGGAGGCGGGCTCCCCGGCCTTCAGCGCGGTCTGCCGGGCCAGAGCTTCGGCGATGTCGTTGTCGCTGTTGGTCAGGGCGCGTTCGACCAGCTCGGAGAGCGGCTCGGACAGATGTCTGGCCACCGTCCGGGCGCCGTCGGGAGCCCGCCCGGACGAGGGGGCGGGCCGGGTGTCGACGCCGGCTTCGTCGAGGAGGCCGGCGAAAAGGCGCGCGGCGTCGCCCGCGGGGTCGTCGGTGCGGGTGGCCGGCCCCCGGTCGCTCTTGTCGAGACGGCCCTCGTCGACCATGAGCGCGCTGACGGGCGCGATGTTCTCGTTGGGGCCGATGGGGTGGAGGGGCGGACCGGAGTATCGCGAGGTGTCGTACGTCAGCCGCACGGGCCCGGTGCCGCCGTCGCCGTCGCCGTCACGCAGGGAGCGCGCCGCGCCGGTGGCAAGGGAGCGCAGGGCCTTCTTGTCGAGGGTGGGGTCGCCGCCGCCGACGAGTGTGAGCGTCCGGGAGTCCGGGGACAGCGTGACCTTCGTGGCGATGCGGTGGCCGGGGCCGAGAGCGGAGAGCGCGGCGGCGGTCGTGGCGATCTTCACCGTGGACGCGGGGGTCATGGGGGTCGTCGCCCCCCGCGCGTACAGCTGCTTGCCGGTGGCGGCGTCGACGACCACTGCGGTGCGTACGGAACCGAGGGCGGGCGCGTCCAGCAGGGGCTCGAGGGCGGTCTCCAGAGCGCTCGCGCCCGCCGGGGCCGTGAGGCCGACCGTGGTGCCGAGGGCGCTCAGGACGGCGGGCGCGCTGGGCGCCGGCGTGGGCCCGCCGGGCGCCGTCCCTTCGTGATGTGCGCCACCTGCACGCTGCTGGACGGCCGCCCGGACCCGCTCGGCCTTACGCTGACCGGAGTCCCAGGGACCGGCGGCCAGGACGGCACCGACGGCTACCACCAGGCCCAGCACCGCGGAGCCTGCGACGAGCCTGAGGTCGTCCGGACCGCTCCCGCGCTTCAGGTACTTCGGGGCTTTCCACCTGTCCCATCTGTCCCACCTGTTCAACGGTTCGTCCGTCGGTCTCTTCACCGGCTCGGCCACCGTTGATCAGCCCCTTTCGCGAGCACTCGTCTGCGTGAGGGACACTTAACCACCAGTCGTATGTGTTGATCATGGAGGAGCCACCCGTGGAGTTCGACGTCACCATCGAGATCCCGAAGGGTTCGCGGAACAAGTACGAGGTGGACCACGAGACCGGTCGGATCCGCCTGGACCGTCGACTCTTCACCTCGACCAGCTACCCGGCCGACTACGGCTTCGTCGAGAACACCCTCGGCGAGGACGGCGACCCGCTGGACGCGCTGGTCATCCTGGACGAGCCGACCTTCCCCGGCTGCCTCATCAAGTGCCGCGCCATCGGCATGTTCCGGATGACCGACGAGGCCGGCGGCGACGACAAGCTGCTGTGCGTCCCGGCGTCCGACCCCCGGGTGGAGCACCTGCGCGACATCCACCACGTGTCGGAGTTCGACCGCCTGGAGATCCAGCACTTCTTCGAGGTCTACAAGGACCTGGAGCCCGGCAAGTCCGTCGAGGGCGCCGACTGGGTCGGCCGCGCCGAGGCCGAAGCCGAGATCGAGGCCTCCTACAAGCGCCTCGAGGCGCAGGGCGGCGCGCACTGACGTACCCCTTCCGGATTCCGCTTACGGGCGGGACGGCGCGGGCAACGGCGCATGGGGCCCTCCGGCCCGGCTGACCGTACGACAACGGGCGGCGCACCTTCACCGGTGCGTCGCCCGTTGCGTGTGGCCGCCCATGTCCGTGCCCATACTGGGCAGAAGCGCTCCCGGAACGAGCGGTCGAGGAGGAACGAGGTCGAGTGGTGGCGGAACAGGGCGGTCCGGAGGACCAGAAGCCCCAGTCCGACGAGGCACACAGCGCGTTCGTCCCGCCCGTAGGTGTCGAGCAGCCCGCGGGTCCGCCCGAGGACGAGCATCCGACGTCGGAATTCGCTCTCCCGGCCGGTCTGCACACCGACCCGTCGGCGCCGTCCGGCCCGGGCCAGGGTTCCGCTTCGGGCCCGGGGAGCGGTTCGGGATCCGACACGCTCACCTCCGCGTTCGTTCCGCCGAGCGGGTACAACGCCCAGCATCAGCAGCCCTCGTTCACCCCCGCGCACGGCATTCCGATGGTCCGGCTGACCAAGGAAGCCCCGTGGCAGGACCGGATGCGCACCATGCTGCGCATGCCGGTCACCGAACGTCCGGCGCCCGAGAGCGTGCAGAGGACCGACGACGCGGGACCCGCCGTACCGCGCGTGCTCGACCTCACCCTGCGTATCGGGGAGCTGCTCCTCGCGGGCGGCGAGGGTGCCGAGGACGTCGAGGCGGCCATGTTCGCGGTGACGCGTTCGTACGGGCTCGACCGCTCCGAGCCGACGGTCACCTTCACGCTGCTGTCCATCTCGTACCAGCCGTCACTGGTCGACGACCCCATCACGGCCAGCCGTACCGTACGCCGCCGGGGCACCGACTACACCCGGCTGGCAGCGGTGTTCCGGCTGATCGACGACATCACCTCGGCGGAGCACGTCGAGGTCTCGCTGGAGGAGGCGTACCGGCGCCTGGCGGAGATCCGCCGTAACCGGCACCCGTATCCGGGCTGGGTGCTGACGGCCGCCGCAGGTCTGCTCGCGGGTTCCGCATCCGTGCTGGTCGGCGGTGGCGTGCTGGTCTTCATCGTGGCGGCGGCGGGCGCGATGCTCGGTGACCGGCTGGCCTGGCTCTGCGCAGGGCGCGGGCTGCCCGAGTTCTACCAGTTCACAGCCGCGGCCATGCCTCCGGCCGCGATGGGCATCGCGCTGACCCTCACTCATTCGACGGATGTGCGGCCCTCCGCGGTGATCACCGGTGGGCTCTTCGCGCTGCTCCCCGGCCGGGCTCTGGTCGCCGGTGTGCAGGACGGCCTGACCGGTTACTACATCACTGCGGGAGCCCGTCTCCTGGAGGTCATGTACTTCTTCATCGGCATCGTCGCGGGCGTCCTGCTGATGCTCTATCTGGGGGTACAGCTCGGCGCCGAGCTCAACCCGGAGGCCCGGTTCATCGCCAACGACCGGCCGGTGCTCCAGATCCTGGTCTCGATGACCCTCACCCTGGCCTTCGCGATCCTGCTCCAGCAGGAGCGTTCCACGGTGCTCGCGGTGACCCTCAACGGAGGCGTGGCCTGGATCATCTACGGCGCGATGGCCCGCGAGGGCGGCATCTCCCCGGTGGCGGCGACGGCGGTGGCGGCCGGCCTGGTGGGACTGTTCGGCCAGTTGTTCTCGCGTTACCGCTACACCTCGTCGCTGCCCTACATCACGGCCGCGATCGGCCCGCTGCTGCCAGGTTCGGCGACCTATTTCGGTCTGCTGGGCGTCGCGCAGAACGAGGTGGACACCGGGCTCACCTCACTCTTCACGGCTGTCGCCACGGCCCTGGCGATCGCCATCGGAGTCAATCTGGGGAGCGAGATCTCCAGGCTGTTCATGCGGGTGCCGGGCGCGATCGAGGGCGCCACCCGCCGGGCGGCCAAGCGGACACGAGGCTTCTGACCGGCACACGACGGCGCCCCGGCTCCCTCGTGGGCGGATTTGGGGAACCGGGGCGCCGTCGGTGCGTGCGCGGCGCGGGTCAGCGCCTGTCCTGCCAGCCGTACTGACCCGGGTCGTCCTGCCGGCCGTCGCCGCGCCCGGCAGGGGGCTCGTCGCCGTAGGGCCCGCTCTCGCTGTACTGGCCGGGCCGGGCAGCGCCGTAGGCGCCGTCCTGCCCTGCGTCGTACGGGGTGGGCTGGCTGCCGTACGGATCGCCCTGGCCGCCTTGGCCGCCGCCGTACTGAGCGGTCTGGTCCGCCGACCCGTACTGCTCCGCCTGACCGTGGCCGTACTGGCCGCCCTGGCCGCCGCCGTACTGGCCGGGCTGTTCGCCGTACCGGGCGCCCTGCTCGCCGCTGTACCGGCCACCGCCGTACTGGGCGCCCTGGTCACCACCGT
Organism: Streptomyces sp. NPDC005752; assembly: GCF_040630715.1. Taxonomy (NCBI): domain Bacteria; kingdom Bacillati; phylum Actinomycetota; class Actinomycetes; order Kitasatosporales; family Streptomycetaceae; genus Streptomyces; species Streptomyces sp. NPDC005752. The sequence goes on from NZ_JBEXYB010000007.1 coordinate 66,080, forward strand.
GCTGACCGTGACCCGTGCCGTACTGGCCACCCTGAGCGCCGCCGTACTGGCCGTACTGCTGTTCGCCGTACTGGCCCTGACCTGCGCCGTACTGGCCACCGGCCGGACCTGCGCCGTACTGTCCACCCCCCTGAGGGGGGCCGTACTGGGCGCCCTGGCCGCCGTACTGACCCGCCTGGCCGCCGCCGTACTGACCCGGACCCGCCTGGCCGCCGTACTGTCCGCCGCCGTACGGAGCGCCCTGGTCGGTGCCGTACGGAGCGCCCTGGTCGGTGGTGTACCCACCGGCCTGGCCGGTGCCGTACGGAGTGCCGCCGTACTGCCCTGCCTGGTCCGCGGTGTACAGGTGGGCGGCGGGGCCCCGGCCGTCGTTGTCCGCTCCACCGTGGGGACCCGCCGTGGGGCCGTCGCCGGAGGGGCCCTGGTCGTCGCCCTGCTGCTGTGCGGCGCCTTCCTTCTTCGACCTGCTGCGGGCCCGCAGGAACTCGATCACGATCGGCACCACGGAGATGAGCACGATCAGGATGAGGATCATCTCGATGTTCTCGTGCACGAAGTCGATCTTGCCGAGGGCCGCGCCGAGCACCGTCACGCCGACGCCCCAGAGGATGCCGCCGATGATGTTGTACGTGATGAACGAGCGGTAGTTCATCCGGCTGACACCGGCGATGATCGGCGTGAACGTCCGGACGATGGGCACGAAGCGGGCCAGTACCAGCGACTTCGGTCCGTACTTCTCGAAGAACTCGTGGGCCTTCTCGACGTTCTCCTGTTTGAAGAGACGGGAGTCCGGGCGCTTGAAGAGGGCAGGCCCCACCTTGCGGCCGAAGAGATACCCGACCTGGTCACCGATGATCGCCGCCAGGGCGACCAGGACACAGACCAGCCACAGGGGGTACTTCAGGTCCCCCGTCGTCACCAGAAGTCCGGTGGTGAACAGCAGGGAGTCACCCGGCAGGAAGAAGCCGATGAGCAGTCCGGACTCGGCGAACACGATGAGCAGGAGTCCGGGAAGCCCGAAGGTGTTGAGCAGATAATCCGGGTCCAGCCAGCTCGGGCCGAGCGCAAGCGTATTCAAGGGTCCGGGCTCCAGGGTTGGTCGGTGTGCGCGGCTGCGTGGCCGCCCCAAGCTATCAACGCTGCGACGGACGCCTGGGTTCCACTGGCGTAAGCAAGGATGCGCCCGGTACGAACCGGGGCAAAGCTTTCCTCAGGAGGTGCCACGTCATGGGCATTGAGGAATACGGCGGCGGGCAGACGGCCCGCGCGGACGTGCTGGTCGTCACCACGAACGACGTACCGGGCTACCAGGTGACGCAGGTCATCGGTGAGGTGTTCGGACTCACTGTCCGCTCCCGCCACCTCGGCAGCCAGATCGGCGCCGGCCTGAAGTCGATGGTCGGCGGTGAGCTGAAAGGGCTGACCAAGACACTCGTCGAGACCCGCAACCAGGCGATGGAGCGGCTCGTCGAGCAGGCCAGGGCCCGCGGCGCGAACGCGGTGCTGATGATGCGCTTCGACGTGAGCGAGGCGGCGGACGTGGGCACCGAGGTCTGTGCCTACGGGACCGCGGCTGTGATCAGCGCCTCCTGACCGTCACGACCTGAACATCGCGCCCTGATCCGCACGTCCTGACAGCGCCTCCCGACCCGCGCGTCCTGATCCGCACGTCCTCAGCTCCCCGGTCCGTCCGCGTTCCTCTCCCCCGGAGGCTCCCGCATGCCCACGTCCGTCAACGTCGCCGTCATCTACTACTCCTCCACCGGAACCATCTCCACGATCGCCGAAGCCGTCGCCAGGGACGCCGAGAACGCCGGCGCGCAGGTACGCCTGCGCAAGGCCGCCGAGCTCGCCCCACAGGCCGCCATCGACTCCAATCCGGCCTGGGCCGAACACGCCAGGGCGACCGCGGGCATCCCCGAGGTCTCGCCCGACGACATGGTCTGGGCGGACGCGGTGATCTTCGGGACGCCCACCCGCTACGGGAACGTCACCGCCCAGCTCAAGCAGTTCCTCGACACGCTGGGGGGCCTCTGGCAGGCGGGCAGCCTCGCCGACAAGGTCTACAGCGGCTTCACCGCCAGCAGTACCGCTCACGGGGGCCAGGAATCCACCCTGCTGGCCCTCTACAACACCGTCTACCACTTCGGCGGCATCCTGGTCCCTCCCGGCTACACGGACCCCTCGAAGTTCGTCGACGGCAATCCGTACGGCACGTCCCACGTCTCCGGGCAGGGCGACATCCCGGTCGCCGAGCAGACCCTGACCGCCGCGCGGGTCCAGGCCGAGCGCGTCGTGAAGTTCACCCGTGCCATCAAGGCCGGACTCGCGGCCGAGAACTGAGGAGAGCGTCCATGCCACTCCACAAGGGTTCGCACGGTGCGGCCGCGCCGACCGACGAGCACCGCAGACTCGCGCTGAACCCGTTCTTCGGTGAGGCAGACCCGACCGCGCCGATGGTCGCCGCGCCGCCGACGCACCGTCTCCCGGACGGCCCGCTGCCGCCGTCGACCGCCTACCGGCTCATCCACGACGAGCTGATGCTCGACGGGAACTCCCGGCTCAACCTCGCCACCTTCGTCACCACCTGGATGGAACCCCAGGCCGGCGTGCTGATGGGCGAGTGCCGGGACAAGAACATGATCGACAAGGACGAGTACCCGCGCACCGCCGAGCTGGAACGGCGCTGTGTGGCGATGCTCGCCGACCTCTGGAACGCGCCCGACCCCGGGTCCACGGTGGGCTGCTCGACCACGGGCTCCAGCGAGGCCTGCATGCTGGCGGGGATGGCGCTGAAGCGCCGCTGGTCCGCCAGGAACGCCGACCGCTATCCCGCGTCCGCCCGGCCCAATCTGGTCATGGGCGTCAACGTCCAGGTCTGCTGGGAGAAGTTCTGCGCGTTCTGGGAGGTGGAGCCCCGCCAGGTCCCGATGGAGGGTGAGCGCTTCCATCTGGACCCGCAGGCGGCCGCCGAACTCTGCGACGAGAACACCATCGGTGTGGTCGGGATCCTCGGCTCCACCTTCGACGGCTCCTACGAGCCGATCGCGGACCTCTGCGCGGCGCTGGACGATCTGCAGGAACGCACCGGGCTCGACATCCCCGTCCATGTGGACGGGGCGTCCGGGGCAATGGTGGCACCGTTCATCGACGAGGACATGGTGTGGGACTTCCGGCTCCCCAGGGTGTCCTCGATCAACACCTCCGGCCACAAGTACGGTCTGGTCTACCCGGGGGTGGGCTGGGCATTGTGGCGCTCCCCCGCCGAGCTGCCGGAGGAGCTGGTCTTCCGGGTCAATTATCTGGGCGGCGACATGCCCACCTTCGCGCTCAACTTCTCCCGGCCCGGCGCGCAGGTCGTGGCGCAGTACTACACGTTCCTACGGCTGGGCCGGGAGGGCTATCGCGCCGTCCAGCAGGCGTCCCGGGACATCGCGCTCCGGCTGGCGACGGAGTTCGAGTCCCTGGACGACTTCCGGCTGCTGACCCGGGGCGACGACCTCCCGGTGTTCGCCCTGACGACGAAACCCCACGTGAAGGCGTACGACGTCTTCGACGTGTCGAGGCGCCTGCGCGAGCGCGGATGGCTGGTGCCCGCGTACACCTTCCCCGCCAACCGCCAGGACCTGTCGGTGCTGCGCGTGGTGTGCCGCAACGGCTTCTCCTCGGACCTCGCGGAGATGCTGGTGGACGACCTGCGCGGACTCCTTCCGGAACTGCGCGCCCAGGCGCATCCGCTGAACCGGGGCGCGGGGGCCCGGACGGCCTTCCACCACTGACACGCCGAAGGGTCGTCAGTGGCTGAGCCGCGCGAACCTCCTTACCGCCGCCGGGAAGAACACCGTGATCAGCGCCACCGGCCAGAGAACCGCGAGCAGTTCGGCGTGTTCGGCGGCCCAGGAGCCCGTCGGGCCGCCCGGGTTGCCGAACAGGCCGCGAACCGCCGTCGCCGTGGCCGACATCGGGTTCCACTCCACGGCGGTGCCCAGCCAGCCCGGCATCGACTCCGGTGACGCGAAGACGTTGGACAGGAAGCCCACCGGCCAGACGAGGATCTGCACGGCCTGCACCATCTCGGGTCTGCCCGCGACCATCGCGAGCTGGATGCCGATCCAGAGCATCGCGAACCGCAGCAGGAGCAGCAGCCCCAGAGCGGCCAGAGCGGCGGCCGTGCCGTTGTGCCAGCGCCAGCCGAGCGCGTAGCCGACTCCGGTCATCACGGCGAGAGCCGCCGCCGACTGGAGCATGTCGGCGGCACTGCGCCCGGCCAGGACCGCGCCCGGGACCATCGGCATGGAGCGGAACCGGTCGATGAGCCCCTTGTTGAGGTCCTGGGTGACGGCCAGCATCGTGCCCTCGAGGCCGAAGGCCATGGTGAGCGCGAGCATGCCGGGGACCAGGAACTCGGTGTTGTCCCCGTCGACCCCGCTGCCGCCGCCGACCAGGTAGTTGAACATCAGGAGCAGCATCACCGGGAAGACGAGACCGACGACCACCTGGACGGGTTGCCTCGCCCAGTGCGCGAGCTCGCGCCGGGTCAGCGTCCAGCAGTCGGTCAGCGCCCAGCCGACGCGTCCCGGCCCCGCCGTGGCCGTGCTCATGCCGCCACCTCCGTGTCCATGGGTGTGCGGGTCCCGCTGCCGCCTCCGGTGAGGGACAGGAAGACCTCGTCCAGCGTGGGCCGGCGCACCGCGATGTCCTCCGCCTCGATGCCCGCCTCCTCCAGCACCCGCACGGTGCGGGCCAGGGCCCGCATGCGGTCCGGGGCGGGTGCGCCGATCAGCCGCCGGTCCTCGTCCACGGTCACCCCGTCGCCGAGCAGCGCGGCAGCCTCGCCGAGCCGGTGTGCGTCGCGGACGACCACGTCGACGCGGTCCCCGCCGACCATCGCCTTCAGCCGGTCGGCCGTGCCCTCCGCGACGACCCGGCCGCCGTCGATGACCGAGATCCGGTCGGCGAGCTGGTCCGCCTCCTCCAGGTACTGGGTGGTCAGCAGGACGGTGGTGCCCCCGACGGCCAGGGCACGCACGGCGTTCCACACCTCGGCCCGCCCCCGCGGGTCGAGTCCGGTCGTGGGCTCGTCCAGGAACAGCACCTCCGGGTCGGTGATCAGGGACGCGGCCAGGTCGAGTCGACGCCGCATGCCTCCGCTGTACTGACTGACCGCCTTGCGTCCCGCGTCCTTGAGCCCGAACCGCTCCAGCAGTTCGTCGGCCCGGATGCCCGCCCTGCGCGCGCCCAGGTGGTAAAGCCGGCCGAACATCTCCAGGTTCTGCCTGCCGCCGAGCTCCTCGTCCACCGCGGCGTGCTGCCCGAGCAGCCCGATCCGCCGCCTGACCTCGGCGGCCTCGGACCGTACGTCGAACCCCGCCACCTCGGCCCGTCCCCCGTCGTGCCGCAACAGGGTCGTCAGCACCCGGACGGCGGTGGTCTTGCCCGCCCCGTTGGGGCCGAGGATCCCATGCACCGTTCCGCCCCGGACGGCGAGGTCGAGGCCGTCCAGGGCGCGCTTCTCTCCGTACCGCTTGTGTACCCCTTCGAGGATGATCGCGTCGTTCACGGTGTCCATCGCCCCCTCGTTTAGTCAAACTTGACTAGAAGGTCGAAGGTAAGCCCGACGGCGTCATTCGTCAAACTTGATTAGCTGGAGCTCGATCGGCGGGAGTCCCCCGGCCGGGGGACCTCCGCGGCGTACGGATTCTCCTGCCCCTCGGCGAGCACCCCGACGAAGGGTTCGCCCTCACCCGCGAAGGTGTATGCCCCCGCCTCGATCCGGGCGATCAGGCCGCGGGTCCACTCGGCACCCGCGTCCGCCGAGTGCACCCACATGTTCATGATCTCGCCGATGTGGCCGATCGACTCCGGACCTTCCTCAGGCGTGTAGTGCTCCGTGACCGAGGCCCGCCAGCCCTCGATGGCGGTGAGGCGCTCGCGCAGGAGCGACACCACCTCGGCCCGCTCCAGGTCGACGACGAAGCCGATGCCCGCCGACAGGACGTCCACGCCCTGGTCGTGATCGTAGGAGGCCAGCGAGGCCCTGAGCAGGGTGAAGAACTCCTGGGCGCCACGCTCGGTGATCTCGTATTCCGTGCGGGGTGGGCCGCCGGCCGTGGACGGGGCGACCTCATGGGCGAGCAGCAGCCCCTGCTTCGCCATCTGCTTGAGTGCGTGGTAGATGGATCCGGGTTTGGCGTTGGACCACTCGTGGGCGCCCCAGTACTCCAGGTCGTTGCGCACCTGATAGCCGTGCGCGCGGCCGTGCTGACGCACGGCGCCCAGGACCAGAAGACGGATCGCCGACATACCACCCATCCTTCGTACTCAACTTCGACCAGCGTAGCCCGCCTCTTCCGCGACCAGGTCGAGGGCCGTCCTGCCGTCCAGCGCCTCGCGGAGGATGTCGGCGTGCCCCGCGTGGCGGCCGGTCTCCTCGACCAGATGGAGCAGCAACCAGCGCATGGAGCACTGCCCGTCCTCGGGGAACCAGGGCGCCGGGGGCAGCGGGAAGGTGTCACTCATGTCGCCGACGTCATCCAGGATGAAGGCCTCCGTCTCAGCGGCGACCCGGTCCCAGAACTCGAGCATCCGCGGGACCGTCTCGTCACCCACGAGCCGGAAGCCGTCGGACCACGTCTCCGCGTTCCGCTCCTTGTCGTTCGGACGCCGCTGGGCCATCCGCAGCCAGTTCAGCTCACCCTCGGCGACGTGCTTGAGCAGTCCGGAGAGGGAGAGCTCGCTGACCAGGGGGCGGCTCGCGGCCTGCTTCTCGGTGAGGCCGGCCAGGGAGCGCCGGACGGCTCCGCGCTGTGCTTCGACGAAGGCGAGGAGGGTTCCGCGCTCGTCGCCGTGCCCCTCCGAGGGAACGTGGGTGACCATGATGCCTGCTTTCCGGACGTGACGGCCGATCGAGTACGGGCTGCCGCCCGCATGCCCGCTCGCCTGCTTGTGCCGTCAACGTACGGACCCATCAGGTCAGGTTCTGTCCTCGATCCGCCTGGCGTCAGAAGGGAAATCCCACTCGCCCGCGCTGCACCGAGATCCACTTCCGGGTGGTGAACGCGTCCACGGAGGCCTCGCCGTTCAGGCGCCCCATACCGGACCTCTCCTCGCCCCCGAACGCGACCGCCGGATCGTCCTGCGCGGTCGCGCCGTTGACGTGGAACGTCCCACCCCTGACGCGCCGGGCGAACCGCACGCCGCGTTCGGCGTCCGCCGTGTGGACGGCACCGCTCAGGCCGTAGGGGCTGTCGTTGACCAGGCGTACGGCGTCGTCCTCACCGTCGAACGGCACCAGCAGCGCCACGGGGCCGAAGATCTCCTGCTCCAGCAGCGGTGAGCCCTCCGGCAGCCCGGTCAGTACGGTCGGCTCGACGAGATTGCCTCGCGTGCGGCCCCGCACGAGCGCGGTGGCACCGGCCTCGATCGCACCATCGACCAGCACCGCGAGCGCCTCGGCCTGGAACGCGCTGATGACCGGCCCGATCCGGGTCTCGGGGTCGCGAGGATCTCCTGACGGGAGGGCCGCCACCGCCATGGTGAACCTGTCCGTGAAGTCCTTCTCCACGGACCGGTCCACCAGGATGCGGTTGGCGGCCATGCTGACCTGGCCCTGGAACAGGAAACGGCTGTAGACCGCCGCGCGGACCGCGTGATCCAGGTCCGCGTCCTCGAGCACGACCAGCGCGCTGTTGCCGCTCAGCTCGAGGACGGTCCGCTTGAACTGCCCGGCGGCGACGGCGGCGACATGGCGGCCCACCCGGTTCGAACCGGTGAACGAGATCACCTTGGGCACGGGGTGCTGGATGAAGGAGTCACCGATCTCGGCGCTGTCGGTGATCAGCACGTTGAGGAGCCCCGGGGGCAGCCCCGCGTCCTCGAAGATCCGGGCCACCAGCCCGCCGCCGGCGATCGGGGCGTTCTGATGGGGCTTCACGACGACGGCGTTGCCGAGGGCGAGCGCGGGGGCGACGGTCTTCATCGTGACGAGGAAGGGGAAGTTGAAGGAACTGATCACACCGATGACCCCGACGGGCAGTCGGTAGACCCGGTTCTCCTTGCCGTCGTCGGCCGAGGGCAGCAGCCGGGCCACCGGACGGATCGCCTGACCGACGGCCTCACGCAGGAACTCCAGCGCGACACGCACCTCGTACTCGGCCTTGGCCCGGGTACCGCCGAGTTCATCGACGATCAGTTCGATGATTTCCTCACCGCGCTCCCCGACAAGGCGCACCGCGTTCTCCAGAACGGCCCGACGCCCATAAGAACCGACCGTCGCCCATTCCCGCTGCGCGCGTTCGGCCGCCCGGTAGGCAAGGTCGACTTCGGCCGCGGTGGCCACGGTGACCGAGCAGAGTTTTTCGCCGCTGTAGGGATTGAAATCAATGATGTCCCACGCACCGTTGCCGGTCAGCCACTCGCCGTCGATGTACTGGCGGGCCAGTTCACTGGGGAAGGACATGCAATCCCTTACTGCAGGCGCAGACTCCTGTCGGAAAGTCATCTTACTTGCATATCAGGTCAGTTGAAGGAGTCCCCGGAGAAGATCCCGGCTCTCCTCGGGCCCAGGACAGTCCTCGTGGAGCCGGACCATGGCCTTTTCGTACTGGGCGACTTCTTCGGCCTTGTCCAGATAAAGCGCACTTGTCAGCTGTTCGAGGTAGACGATGTCCGACAGATCGGATTCCGGAAAGCGCAGCATCGTGAATGCTCCACTCTCACCGGCGTGACCACCGAAGCTGAAGGGCATCACCTGAAGAGTGATATTCGGTTGTTCCGACATGTCGATCAGATGCCGCAATTGCGCACGCATCACCTCGCGCCCGCCGTACGGACGGCGCAGCGCCGCCTCGTCGAGCACGGCGTGGAAGCGCGGGGCACGTTCGGAGACGAGCGCCTTCTGCCGAGCCAGCCGTAGCGCCACTCTGCGGTCGATCTCCGCGGCCGGAGCACCGGGCATGCCGCGCGCGACGACCGCGTGGGCGTACGCCTCGGTCTGCAACAGCCCGTGAACGAACTGGACCTCGTAGATCCGGATGAGCGAGGCCGCCCCCTCCAGACCGATATACGTCTGGAACCAGCCGGGCAGCACATCACCGTAACTGTGCCACCAGCCCGCCACGTTGGCCTCACGGGCCAGGCCCAGGAGCGAATCCCGCTCCGCCTCGTCCGTGACTCCGTACAGCGTGAGCAGGTCCTCGACGTCCCTGGCCTTGAAGCTCACCCGTCCCAACTCCATGCGGCTGATCTTCGATTCGGAGGCGCGGATGGAGTAGCCGGCCGCCTCACGGGTGATGCCGCGCGACTCGCGCAGGCGCCTGAGCTGTGAGCCCAGCAAAATGCGCCGCACCACAGAACCACTCGACTCGCCTGCCGACACCGGCTTCCCAACCCTCCCCATCGCTTCCCGTACACCGGGGTTCCCCCGAACCCCGGTGCCGGATTCTGCCACCAAAACGCTTCAGCCCGTACTCATTCGATTACAGAGATGGGAAGACTTTCCGAAAGCTTCAAAACTATGAAGCGGAAGAAATGAGTCCGAACCGGCACGCTGTCGGGCAGAACCGTCGCGTGCACGTGCATCTGCCCTTGCATCTGCTCTGCGCATTCGGAACCATGGTCCCCGCGCACCTGCGTGCTCGTTCATGTTGTGCCGCTGTACCCGCAGTGCCCGCAGGAAGCAGTGCCGCTACAGCCGCGACTCCCGGGAGTGCCTCGTATGGGGACGAATGGATCGACGACGCTCGAGCCGTTACGGCAGGGGCTTCCACCCATCGACCCCTCGGCTGTCTCGGGTTCGGCCACCTGCAAGCTGCCGACCCGGTACGAAGCGGTGGGCGGGGCGAGGAAGTTCACCCGTACGACGCTGAACTCCTGGGAACTGGGCGACCGCTTCGACGACGTCGCCCTGGTCGTGTCCGAGCTGGTCACGAACGCGCTTCGGCACGCCCTTCCCGCCGACGCGGCCCGGGGGCGGCAGGACTCCTCCGTGCGGCTGCATCTGATGCGCTGGAGCTCACGCCTGGTGTGCGCGGTGCGCGACCCGAGCGAGAGCGGGCCCGTCGCGGGCACGGCGCCGGATTCGGCCGAGTCCGGCCGGGGGCTGTTCCTGGTCGAGTCGTTCAGTGACTGCTGGGGCTGGCACCCCTCCCCCGTACCGGCCGGGGACACACCGAGCGGCGGTGGGCTGGGCAAGGTGGTCTGGGCCCTGTTCCGGCTGACGGACCACGCGGCGCAGGAGCGCCACGCGCCGGCGGACGCGTTCTCCGACGGCCCGCAGTAGTACGGCTCGCGCCGCGGTACGGGGCGCGAGCCGGGCGCTCAGCGGCGCGCGAATCGGCCGGCCGGCGGCGGTGCGGCCTCCGCCCGCCCTCCCGGCGCGGTCAGCCGCCCGTGGCCAGGTGGTCGAACTCCCCGTCCTTCACGCCCAGCAGCAGCGCCTCGATCTCGGCCGGCGTATAGACCAGTGCCGGACCGTCGGGGTGGCGCGAGTTCCGCATCGCCACATTCCCACCGGGCAGTTTCGCGAACTCCACGCATGATCCCTGGGAGTTGCTGTGTCTGCTCTTCTGCCAGACGACCCCGCGAAGCTCTGTGGCCGCCATGCCGTTGTACACGTGGTGCACAGGACGCTCCCCGAGTTGCAAGGTGCAAATGTCAACTAGCTCGGATCATAGCTGTGTTCATATGCCAATGCATGAGCAGATGCACGTGCACGCGGGGTGCGCGGGTGATTACAGTTTCCCGCTGATCCACCCGCCCGCCCGCCCCCTCTTCCACTCCTATGGGTAAGAGACGAACGGCACGGCAATTTGGCTCCCACTCGGTCGAGTTGTTCTCTTCACCCCCGGTGGCTCGGCGCGGTCTTCCGGCCGTGAATCCAGAAGGGGAACTCCATGGGGACGGGCTTCCGCACTCAACCCTGGCCGAGGCCGAGGCCGACGCCTCCGCGTTGCCGACCGGTCCGCCCGAAGTCCCGGCGCCCTGCCGCGTCCCGCCCTACGCCCGCCCGCTGCTGATCTTCAGCGCGTGCGAGAAGTCCTCCAGGGCGCGGAGCAGCAGGCCGGCCCCGTTGCGCACGAAGGTGTCAGCGGGCGGCCCCGGGGAGCCCCCGGGCTCCAGCGCCTCCCTGACGTGCCCCCAGTCCGGGACGCGGCGCTCCCGCACCGCCTTCGCCCCCTCCTCGGTTGCCCGCCTCAGCACGTCCGCCAGCCCGGCGGCCTCGGGGACGGGGGTGGCGGACGCGGCGGGCAGGTGGGCCTCCATGAGCATCGCCACCCTGCCGAACTGGGCGAGCGCCTCCTGGGCGTCCGCGGCGGAGGTCCGGGAGATGCCCCGGTGCCGCACGGGCTCGTGCCGGGCCGTCTCCAGCGCCTCCTGCCACGCCACCCGGGCCTCCCGTGTGGTGAGGAGAGCGGCACGCACGTCGTCCAGCGTCCTGGACGCGGGGTCGGCGTACCGGTCGAGGACCGTGGCGGCGTAGCGCCCGTCCGTCACCATCCAGGCGGCGAGCCGGTCGCGCAGCCGCGGGGTCTCCCAGGCCGGGTAGACGGCGTACGCCACCATCGCGAGGAGTCCGCCGATGAGGGTCAGCACCACCCGTTCGGGCACGGTCTGCGACCAGTCGTCGCCCGCCATGCCGAGCAGGAAGACGACGTAGGCGGAGACACAGACCTGGCTGACCGCGTATCCGGTGCGCATGAGCAGGTACATCAGCCCGGCGCTGACGACGGCGAGCAGGGCCGAGAGCTCCGCGTTCGGGTGTGCGGCCTGCACGATTCCGGTGGCGACGGCGACGCCGACCACGGTGCCCATGAAGCGGGCCACGGACCGCGAGTACGTCTGGGTGAACTCCGGGCGCATCACCATCACGGCGGTCATCGGTGCCCAGTAGCCGTGGCCGAACGGCAGCACCGACCCCAGGAGATAGCCCGCCGCGGCCACCGCCGACACCCGGACGGCGTGGCGCAGGATCGTCGACCCCCGGCGCATCTCGCGGCGCATGGAGCGGTAGACGACGGGGACGAGCCGCAGCAGGGTGGGCCGGCGGCGGTGGGGGACGAGCGGCTCCCCCGGGGTCCGGTCGTCCGTACCGGTCCCCTCGGCGATCTCGACGACATCGGCCAGCAGCGACACGAGCCGGTCGGCGGCCCGGCGGGGCGGGCCGGTGAGGATGACCTCGGTGTCGGGGGACTTCAGGACCGAGAGCGCCGTCTCGTCCAGCTGGACCGGGTCCCCGTGGCGTACCGCCCGCGCAGCGGAGTCGAGCAGGGACCCCGCAGCGCCGAGGATCTCCCACACCCAGTAGCGCTCGGGGCCCTCGGCCGGGACCCCCAGGGCGGGATCCGCCAGCGAGGCCAGGACCGGACGCAGCCGTTCGGCGACCCCGCGCGCACCGTGCAGGTCGGCGGGCCGCCGACGGGCCTGGCGCGGGGTGACGGCGGCGGCGTTGCGCGCGGTCATCAGCGGTACGGGGTCGAAGGGCGCGACCGGGTCGTTCCGCAGTCTGCGGGCGTAGTCGGCCACACCGGCCAGGGCGTCGGCGAGCGCGTCGCGCTGGGCGCCCCATCTGCGGACCGGGAACAGCACGATCAGCGCCGCCTGGACGAACCCGCCGAACGCCATCATCCCGGCGTGGGCGGCTGCGTCGAGTACGGAGGTCGGCAGGGTGATCGTGACCAGCATGATCGAGACGTTGGAGCCCGCGATGATGCCGCCCGTGGGTCCCGCCGCCCAGGTCATCCCGGCGGCGAACGTCCAGAGGATCAGCAGGGCGAGGAACAGCAGGGTGTGGGACACGGTGACGTAGCCGACGAACGTCGACACGGCCAGGCTGGCCCCGGAGACCAGGGCGAGGACGGGCCGGGGGCGCCAGCTGCGCTGGAAGGTGGCGATGGCGGCCTGGAACGCGCCGAACGCGGAACCGGCGGCGATCACCGGTCCGAACAGCGCCAGGCTCACCCCGACGACGAGGGCGAGGCCCGCGGCGCCGCGCACCGCGATGAGCGGTTCGAGACGCCGCCGCTCGATCTCCAGCCCGGAGCGGGCCGTCTCCCTCAGCGCCCGGAGCCAGCTCATGGGCAGAGCCTAGCCGGATTACCCCACAACTCCGACTTATGCCGCCCTGCCGACCTAACGGCCTATTTCCTGCCCTTCCCCGCCCATCCTGGCCCGGTCTGCCGCGGCCGTGCCGTGGTTCCAGCCCTCGGCGTCCGTCGCCCCGCGCAGCCGCGTCGTGGTGGTTCTCGGGAACATCCGCTCCGCGGTCCCGGTGACGGCGACGTCCCGGGCCGCCAGCACCGGCAGCAGGGCACCGGCGCCGGCCCCTCGGTCCCCGGAGCCGCCTTCCGAACCGGCCGCGGCAGTCACCCGCGCGGTGTCCGCCACGAGACGGCTGCCGAGCCGCTGGGCGTACGCCAGCAGGAAGGATTGCCGGAAGGTCTTGGTCCGCTTGCGTCCGCCGGCCCGCTGCCCGGCCTCCGCACGCGTCATCGCGGCGGTGCCCTGCACCAGCAGGGAGGTGAAGAGCAGATCCACGGCCTCCAGATCGGGCTCGAAGCCCACGACCGTGGTGAAACCCAGGTCGCTGTTCCACACGGCCCGGCAGCGGTTCGCCGAGGCGACGGAGTCGAGCAGGACGGCCTTCGCGCTCTCGTACGGGGCGTCGACACCGATCCGGACGGCCCCCGGCGTATCGGCGCTGTGCCTCCGGGCGGCCAGAAGCGCCTCGTCGATGCTGTGCCGGGCCATCAGCTCCTGCGCCTTGGTCGTGAGCGCCTCGGCCTCCTCCGGGAAGCCGGTCGCCTCCGCCTTGGCGAGCAGCGCCCGGATCCTGGTGAGCATGCGGGGCTCTCCGTGGGCCGGCGGAAGGTGGGGAGCACCGGCCGCCGTGCCGGGCGGCGGCCCCACCGGCTCGATGACCGGGAGCCGAAGCAGCAGCCGGTACAGCTCCAGGAGCGCGGACGCGTACGAGAAGCGGTCGGGCCGGTTGCGTGGCGCCGGGGCGGGCATCGCGGCGAGCTGGTCCGCCCAGCGAGGGGGCAGCTGCCCGTACCCTGCCGTCTCCGTGGTGATCAGGGCGGAGACGAGTGCGGCCCCGGCCTCGTCCAGCTCCCGCCGGACCGCGCGTACGACATCGGCGGGCTGCCAGCCGCGCGCCCAGGCCCGCCGGACGAACTCCTCGCCCCGGCGGTGCAGCTCCTCGTCGGCGGACGGGTCCGCGGCGAGGAGGGAGGCGCCGGTGTCCAGGCCCGTGTCACCGTCCGCGTACAGGGCTGCGGCACACGCCCGGTCGATCACCGATTCCATCGGGCCAGGGTAGGCGTCGGCGGGGCGCTCACCCCTCCCCGGGGAGCAGGACGAGTTTGCCTCGCACGTGTCCGGCCTCGCTCAGCTCCTGGGCCCGCGCGGCCTCACGCAACGGGAACGTGCGCTCGACGGGGATCCGCAGGCCGCCGACCGCCGCGGCCTCCGCGTACTCGGCGAGCCGCCTGCCCTCGTCCGGGAGGCTCCCGCCGCCCGCCGAGAAGGCCACCCCGTAGTGCGCCGCGTCCGGGTCCGCGACGGTGACGATCCGGTCCGTACCGCCACGCAGCTCCACCGAGTCCGCCAGGGCGCCCTTCCCTGCCGCGTCGAACACCGCGGCCACACCCTGCGGCGCGGCCTCCCGCACCCGTTCCACCAGTCCCTCCCCGTAAGCCACCGGGACGGCGCCGAGCACCCGCAGATAGTCGTGGTTGGCCGGGGAGGCGGTCCCGACGACCGTGGCACCCCGGGCGGCCGCCAACTGGACGGCGGCCGAGCCGACGGCACCCGACGCCCCGTGCACCAGCAGGGTCTCGCCCGCGGCCACCGCGAGTTCGTCGAGCACCCGGGCGGCGGTCGCGGTCGCGACCGGCAGCGCGGCGGCCTCCGCCCAGCCCAGGGTCTCCGGCTTGGGCGCCACGGATCCCACGTCGGCCAGGACGTACGCCGCATAGGAGCCGGTCGTACTCCGGCCCAGGACCTCGTCGCCGACCGCGAACTCGGTGACGCCCCCGCCGGTCTCGTCGACGACTCCGGCGAACTCGCTGCCGGGTGTGGCGGGCAGCCGGGTGGGGAAAGCCGCCTCCATCCAGCCGTTGCGGATCTTGTAGTCGACCGGATTGACCCCGGCGGCCCTGACCTCCACACGGATCTGGCCCGGCCCGGCGTGGACGTCCTCGACCTGGGCCGGACGCAGGACTTCGGGGCCGCCGAACTCCTCGTACACGATCGCTTCCATCACCGTCTCCTCTGCCGCCGCGTTCCCGGTACGCGCCCGCGCACCTCACTCCGATCCTCGTGGCAGACGGGCGCGCGCGCCCGGCGGGAGGGACTCGGGCTGAACAGGTCCCGGTGGCCGGACAGAACAGCGGGAGGACAGCCCAGCAGGACGACAGTCAGTGCCCGAGCCACGGCCACCGGAACCTGAGTATCAGCATCACTGTCAGTGCCGGGTGCAAGACTCGGCCCATGACCGATCGTTGGGCTCTGGGAATCGAGGAAGGGGGCGGCGCACTCCTCGTGCCGCTGACGCGCGACGGCCTGTCCGCCGGCCCCGTCCTGACCGAACCCGACCTCGTCGAGTCCGTCCGTTCCCGTCCCGAGGTGACCCGCTGGGTATGGCGTTCGACCGCGGGGGTCTACCCCCGGCTGCTCGCGGCGGGCGTCCGGGTCGAGCGGTGCTACGACATCGAGGCGGCCGAGCTTCTGCTGCTCGGCCACGAGGGGCGGCTCGGGGAGCCCCGTTCCGCCGCGGCGGCCTGGGCCCGGCTGCGCGACGCGCCCGTACCCCCTGATCCGCCACCCCGGTCGGCGGAGCGCGGCTCCCAGTCCTCCCTCTTCGAAGCGCGCTCCGGCACGGACCTGCCCTTCGAGGCGCTCCTCGAGGTCTACGCGGAGCAGCTCCGCCGTCACGAGGCGGCGGAGCACCCGGGCAGGATGCGGCTGCTCACCGCCGCCGAGTCCGCGGGCATGCTGGTCGCCGCCGAGATGAACAGGTCCGGACTCCCCTGGCGGACCGACGTGCACCGCGAGGTGCTGAACGACCTGCTCGGCGAGCGCTACGCCGGCGGAGGCGAGCCCCGCAGGCTGGCCGAGGCGGCGGACGAGGTGTCGGCGGCGTTCGGGAGACGGGTGCGGCCCGACCTGCCCACCGATGTGGTGCGGGCGTTCGCGCAGGCCGGGATCAAGGTGAGGTCGACCCGTCGGTGGGAGCTGGAGGAGCTCGACCACCCGGCGGTGGAGCCGCTGATCCGCTACAAGAAGCTGTACCGCGTCTGGACGGCACACGGCTGGAGCTGGCTCCAGGACTGGGTGCGAGAGGGACGCTTCCGCCCCGAGTACCAGCCGGGAGGCACGGTCAGCGGGCGCTGGACGACCAACGGCGGCGGGGCGCTCCAGATCCCCAAGGTGATACGCCAGGCGGTCGTCGCCGACGAGGGGTGGCGCCTGGTGGTGGCCGACGCCGACCAGATGGAGCCGCGCGTGCTGGCCGCGATCTCCCGCGACCGGGGCCTGATGGACGTGGCCGGGCACGAGGGCGACCTCTACAAAGCCCTGTCCGACCGCGCGTTCCAAGGCGACCGCGACCACGCAAAGCTGGCACTGCTGGGCGCGATCTACGGGCAGACCTCGGGCGACGGCCTGAAGAACCTCGCGGCACTGCGGCGGCGGTTCCCCCAGGCTGTCGCCTACGTCGACGACGCGGCGAAGGCCGGCGAGGAGGGCCGCCTCGTCCGCACGTGGCTGGGCCGGACGAGCCCGCCCGCCGCGACGGCCGGCGCGGACGAGGAGGCGGGCATCCCGCAGGAGAGCGAGGAGACGCCGGCCGGGGAAAGCACCGGCACGTACGGATTCACCCCGGGCTACGCCTCGTCGAACTCCCGGGCGCGGGGCCGCTTCACCCGCAACTTCGTGGTTCAGGGCAGCGCCGCGGACTGGGCCCTGCTGCTCCTGGCGGCGCTGCGGCGGACGCTCACCGCCGGTGGGATGCGAGCTGAGCTGGTGTTCTTCCAGCACGACGAGGTGATCGTGCACTGCCCGGTCGACGAGGCACCAGAGGTCGTGGAGGCGATCCGCGCGGCCGGCGAGCTGGCCGGGCGGGTCGCGTTCGGGGAGACGCCGGTGCGGTTCCCTTTCAGCACGGCGGTCGTCGAGCGCTATTCGGACGCCAAGTGAACCGTCCGCCGCGGACCACGACGGTGGGCGGACCGGGACGCCCCGACCAGGTCAGGACATGTGCCCGGCACGCCCCGCGGCCGTACCGGGGCGGGTGTCGCGCCGCTATAGGCTCCGGCCATGGCGACGCACGAGCACGAGATCACCGAGCCCGTCGACCTCTGCCTGCCCGACGGCAGTCTGAACCCGGCAGCAGTCGGCTGGTCCAGGAAGCCGCTGCACCGGGCCAATCTGCGCGGCTGGGGCCGGACGAAGCGCTGGGAGCACTGGTGCGTGACCACGCCGACCCATCTGGTGGCCCTGACCGTCAGCGACCTGGACTTCCTGGCGCTGAACACCATCTACGTGCTCGAATTCGGCCCGGGAGGACGCGAGTTCGAGTGCTCCTCGATCATCCCAGCTGGCCGTGGCGTCCGGCTGCCCGACACCATTGCCGGGGCGCCCGGCTCGGAAGACGTGGTCGTCGGCCCCGCCCGGCCGAGCGGGGGCAGGGTACGCATCGAGATCCGTGACGAGAACGCCGGAACACGGCTGCGGGCCCGCTGCCTGACGCCGGAACGACTCCCGCTGGAGGTCGGCCTCCTGGTAGCTCGGCCGGAAGGCCACGAATCGCTCTCCGTGGTCGTGCCATGGAACGAACAGCGCTTCCAGTACACCTCCAAGCACACCGCCCTCCCCGCCTCCGGCAGGGTGCGCATCGGCGGCGAGATCGTGAAGTTCGGCGGGGAGGACAACGACACCTGGGCCGTCCTGGACCACGGCCGCGGGCGCTGGCCGCGTACGGTCGACTGGAACTGGGGTGCCGCGTCCGGCCGTACGGACGGGCGGACGGTCGGCCTCCAGTTCGGTGGGCGCTGGACCGGGGGTACCGGCTCCACCGAGAACGGCCTCTGCGTCGACGGCCGTCTCACCAAGATCGGTGAGGAGCTGGACTGGCAGTGGTCCGTCACCGACCCGCTGGCCCCCTGGACCCTCCGTGCGCCCTCGTCCGGACAGGTGGACCTGACGTTCACGCCGTTCCACAACCGGTCCGTGCACACGGATGTCGGCCTGGTCGCGAACCGTACCGACCAGCGCTTCGGCCACTACGACGGCCGGATCCGTACGGACGACGGCGACGAGATCGCCGTGGAACACCTGCTGGGCTGGGCCGAGGATGTTCACATGCGCTGGTGACTCCCCCGAGTGGTGGCCGCGCGGGTAGGTTCTCCCTCATGCATATAGGCCCGCTCCTGGGATCGGGGCGCACCGCCGACGTGTACGCACTCGACGGCCCCTGGGTCCTGCGCCGCTACCGCCACGGCATCGACACCGCCGGTGAGCTGGCCGTGATGTCGTACCTCTCGGCCTCGGGCTTCCCGGTCCCGCGTATCGGGCCGCCGGCCGAGGACGCGCTGCCCACGGACCTGGTGGTGCAGCGGCTGACCGGACCGACGCTGGCCGAGGCGCTGCAGGCGGGCACGGTCACCGAGGACGAGGGCGCGGATCTGCTGGCGCGGCTCCTGCGGGAGCTCCACGCGATCCCGCCCCGGCTCTCCCAGGACCCCGAGGACCGGATCCTGCACCTGGGTCTGCACCCCGGGAACGTCACCCTGGCCCCTGAGGGCGCCACGGTCACCGACTGGCTGACGGCCGGCGAGGGGCGGCCTGCGCTGGACCGGGCCATGACCGCGCTGATCCTGGCCCAGGTGGCCCTCGATCCGTCGTCGTCCACCGCCGGTGGGCAGGCCCGGGATCTGCTGGCGGCACTGCTCCCCCGCTTCACGGGCGACGAAGGCGTGCCCGCCGACGCACTCGCCCGCGCCGCCGCCCTGCGCGCGGCGGACCCGCAGTGCACCGCGCACGAGACGGCGGCACTGGCCGGAGCCGCGGATCTGGTCGCGTCACTGGCGGGCCGGGGCCCCGCTCACTCCCGCAGGTAGGCCGGCACGGCGAGGACCCGGCGGTCGGCCGCGTCGGTCAGGGAGAGGTCCCGCCTCGGTCAGGACCGCGCCGCAGACGGCTCTCCGGCGTCGCGGCCCGCCCTACCGCAGGGTGCTGCCCGGGGTGCGGTCCGCTTCCTGCGCGACGTCGAGAAGGACCTGGCTGGTGTACCGGAACTCCTCCAGGAGCCGAGTCGCCTCGGTGACGAGGATGCCGTACGGCGCCGAGGGGTCGGCGAGGGAGAGTGACAGCCGGTGGGTCTCCTCGACCACCTCGTCCCTGCGTGCCTCGGCCTCGTCGGTGAGCCGCTCCAGCCGCTTCGCCTGCGGGAGCAGCGTGGTCTCGTCCAGCGTCGTGAGCACCTCGGCCACCGCGCCGACGGATTCCAGGAACGTCGCGTACCGCTGCAGGAACGGCCGCCGGGCCTCGTCCTCCGCGCGGGACCGGTCGAGGCCGCGGGTGAGCGCGGCCACCTGATAGAGCGTGCGTTCCAGTGCGCCGAGCACGAACTCGTAACCCTGGAAGCCCGGGTGCCCCCGATGACGGCGCAGCAGACGCCGGGGGTTCAGCAGGGCGCTCTCCTTGGCGGTCTGAAGCCCCGACCTCGCCTGCCCGATCATCTCCCCGGTGCGTGCCGCGCGGTCCCGCCACCTGCCGGTGGTGTCCTCGTCGGGTACCCCCTCGGCGAGCACGGGATGTATGTCGGCGAGCAGACCATGAAGGGTGTGGGCGAGGCTGCGGATGCCGTACTCGGCGCTGCGGTGACGCAGCGGCGGGGCCACGAGGACGTTGACGGCGGTCCCGATCGCACTGCCGATGAGGACCAGCAGGACGATCTCTCCAAGGGCGCGCAGCCGCTGGGCGTCCCCGGACGACGAGGTGTAGGTCGAGAAGGCGAAGAAGGCGGCGGTGGCGACCTGCGGTCCCTGGACACCGAGGACGTGCCAGCGCCCGATCGTCAGAGCGATGAGCGCGACGAGCAGGAAGGTCAGCAGGTCGGGGCCGGCGAGGAACCCGAGGGCGGCCTGCACCAGGACCCCGGCGACGACGGCTCCGACGTAGCGCAGCGACTGGACCACCGAACGGTAGACGGTCACCTGCATCATCAGCACCGCGGAGAAGGGGGCGAACGCCGGTGATTGTGCGCCGAGGACGTCGTTGGAGATCAGCCAGGCCAGAGTGGCGGCGAGTGTGCTCTTCGCGATGACCAGCAGGGTGTCGCGCTCGTCCCCGGAAGAGGAGAGGGCTTGCCGCCACCACTGTGCGACGGCGGCGAACCGCCCCGTGCCCGTCCGCTCGGTCGTCGTTCCTCCGGTCATCAGTACCCGCAACCTCCCGCTCCGATCCCGCTGCCCACACGCGCGGTTCCTCTTCGGACCGCCGCCTCCCCGGTCGGGATGCCGCACGGCCCGGTGGAGCGGCGGCGTGGGCGCCCGCGCTCCACTCCCGTGCCCGGCGACATCTGATTGAAGCGAATCCGCGGGAAACGCCGGGCCTCCCCCGCCGGGGGCCGCCCTCTCAATCTGCCGGGTACCCGTGCACCGTTCCGCGCGAACGAGGCGAGGCGGCGCAGCGCGGACGCGTACGGCTCCCGCCCTCCCGGCACCCCTGACGGCGTTCGTCGGTCCGTGTACGGCCACCCGGTCGCTGTGGTCACAGCCTCCCCCGGCGGGCGTACGGAGCTCTTTCGTGCGGACCACAGATCCACCACGAAGTGCCCCCGCGGAGAACGGGCCGGCGGCCGCCCGGTACTCACGACAGGGGGATCCGCGCACGACAGCCACGCGTGACGAGACCGATTGCTCCCCTTCTCAGGCAAGCTGTTCCTGTCGTTGATGTGTCCCAGCTCACCGAGGAGCCGTCATGTCCGAGACCTTCCGCCTCGACCCGGCGAAGACCGCACTCGTCCTGATCGAGTACCAGAACGACTTCACCAGTGAGGGCGGGGCACTCAATACCGCCGTGTCCGGGGTGATGGAGAAGACCGGGATGCTCGCGAACACCGTGGCCCTGGTCGAAGCCGGGCGGGCCGCGGGCGTCACCATCATGCATGCGCCCATCACCTTCGCCCCCGGCTACGGCGAGCTCTCCCGGACCCCGTACGGCATCCTCAAGGGCGTCGTGGAGGGCTCGGCCTTCGTCAAGAACACCTGGGGCGCCGCGATTGTGGACGACCTCGCACCGGCCGAGGGCGACATCGTGATCGAGGGCAAGCGCGGCCTCGACACCTTCGCGAGCACGAACCTCGACTTCATCCTGCGCAACAAGGGAATCGACACGATCGTTCTGGGAGGCTTCCTCACCAACTGCTGCGTCGAGTCGACGATGCGCACGGGGTACGAGAACGGATTCCGGGTCGTCACCTTGCCGGACTGCGTGGCCGCCACCTCCCAGGAGGAACACGAGAACGCGATCACCTACGACTACCCGATGTTCTCGATCCCCATGACGTCCGCCGACGTCATCGCCGCCCTCTGACAGCACGCGGCGGCTGTACCGGGCGTCTGTCGGCCGCCCGGGGCGGCCGACAGAACCTACCGGGCCTCCGTCCACCGGTGCGGCCGGCAGAATCCCCCGTCCGCACCCGGGCATGAAAAAACCCCAGGTCACGGCGAGTGAGTCCTGGGGTAATTCCGAGCCGCCTTCGGGATTCGAACCCGAGACCTACGCATTACGAGTGCGTTGCTCTGGCCAACTGAGCTAAGGCGGCACGCGCTGTCGCACCATGGTGCGGTCAGCAGCGACGCCAAGTCTACACAGTTTCCAGGAGTGCTCCGCACCGCCCGCCGCCACTGCTGTATCCGCAGGTCAGGTGCACTTCTTCCCGTTCTTGGGCGGCGTTCCCTCCAGCAGATAGGTGTTGATCGCCGTGTCGATGCAGTCGCTGCCCCGGCCGTACGCCGTGTGACCGTCGCCCTCGTAGGTGAGCAGGGTGCCGGAGGAGAGCTGGTCCGCGAGGGACTCGGCCCACTTGTAGGGAGTGGCCGGGTCGCGGGTGGTACCGACCACGACGATCGGGGCGGCGCTCTCCGCCTCGGTGCGGTGCGGGGTGCCGGTGGCTTCCACGGGCCAGGAGCCGCAGTTCAGAGCGGCCCACGCGAAGCCCCTGCCGAAGACGGGCGACGCCTTCTCGAACTCCGGTAGCGCCTTCTCCACCTCTGCGGGGCCGGTGAAGGCGGGGGCCAGGTCGAGGCAGTTCACGGCGGCGTTGGCGAACATCAGATTGGCGTACTTGCCGGTGGGACCGCGGTCGTAATAGCTGTCGGCCAGAGTGAGGAGGCCGGAGCCGTCACCGCGCTGCGCCGCGGCGACGGCTTCGCGGAGCTGGGGCCAGGCGGCCTCGTCGTACATCGCGGCGATCACGCCCGTGGTCGCCAGGGATTCGGTCAGCTGCCGGGTGTCACCCGTCGGCACGGGCTCGGAGTCCAGGTCGCCGAAGAGCTTCGTGAGCGCGGTCGCCGCATCGGCGGTGGACGTGCGTCCGAGCGGGCAGTCCGTCTGCTTCACACAGTCCGCGGCGAAGGACTGGAACGCCGCCTCGAAGCCGGCGGTCTGATCGCGGTTGATGTCGATCGCGGGGAGCGACGGGTCCATCGCCCCGTCCAGGACGAGACGTCCTGCCCGGGCGGGGAACAGCTCGGCGTAGGTCGCGCCGAGGAACGTGCCGTACGAGGCGCCGACGTAATGCAGCTTGTCGTCACCGAGCAGGGAGCGCAGGACGTCCATGTCGCGTGCTGTCTCCACCGTGGAGACATGCGGGAGGATCGTGCCGGAACGCTTCTCGCAGCCGTCGGCGAACTTCGCGTAGGACTTGTTCAGCTCGGCGATCTCACCCTTGTCGTCCGGGGTCTGGTCCACCTGCGTGTAGGCGTCCATCTCCTTGCCGGTGAGGCACTCGACCGGTTCGCTGCGGGCCACACCGCGTGGATCGATGGACACCATGTCGTACCGGGCCCGGACCGGGGCGGGGTAGCCGATGGCCGCGTACCCCTGGAGGTAGTCGACGGCCGAGCCGCCGGGGCCTCCGGGATTCACCAGGAGCGAGCCGATCCGCTTTCCGGGACCGGTGGCCTTCTTACGTGAGACGGACAGTTTGACGTCCCCGTCGTCGGGCTTCGCGTAGTCCAGAGGGGCCTTCATCGTGGTGCACTGGAAGCCCTCGACACCGCAGTCCCGCCACTTCAGCTTCTGGCCGTAGTAGGGCTCGAGCTCCTCGGGGGCGGCCGAGCCCGTCGCCGACGCGCTCGGGGCCGAACCTCCACTGCTGCAGCCGGAGACGAGCAGGCCGGCAGTGCCGAGCCCGATGGCGAACGTACGGAGCAGGCGCCTGGTGTCCATCCCCGGAGCGTAGCCGCCGCGTGACGACTCAACAGATTCCCTACTCATACGGGTGAATTCACCCGGCTCCGAGGTCCACCCGTGATGCCGCAGCCACACGGGCCTCACCTGCCCGGCGCCGACTCCGCCACCGGACGTCAGCCGGCCCGGAGCGCCACCGTCATCGCCTCCACGGCGAGCAGGGGCGCCACGTTGCGGTCGAGGGCGCGGCGGCAGGCGATCACTGCCTCGATCCGGCGCAAGGTCCGCTCCGGGGTGGACGCCTCCGCGACCCGGTCGAGCGCGTCCCGCACGTCCGTGTTGGCGAGGGCGATCCGGGAGCCGAGCTGCAGCGCCAGCACATCGCGGTAGAAACCGGTGAGTTCGCTCAGCGCGAGATCGATGCTGTCGCGCTGCGTACGCGTCCTGCGGCGCTTCTGCCTGTCCTCCAGTTCCTTCATCGCACCCGCCGTCCCACGCGGCATCCGGCCCCCGGCCACACCGCCGAGCGCGGCCTTCAGGTCGTCCGTCTCCTTGACGTCGATCTCCTCGGCGACCTGCTTCGCGTCGTCCGCCGCCGTGTCGATCAGTTCCTGGGCCGCCTTGAGGCAGCCACCGACGTCGTGGACACGGAGCGGGAGCTTGAGCACCGCCGCACGACGGGTACGGGCCCGCTCGTCCGTGGCCAGCCGGCGCGCCCTGCCGATGTGCCCCTGTGTGGCGCGAGCGGCGAACGCGGCCCGCTCCGGGTCGATGCCGTCGCGCCTGGTCAGCACATCGGCCACGGCGTCCACCGGTGGCGTACGCAGGTTGAGATGGCGGCATCGGGAGCGGATCGTGGGCAGAACGTCCTCGAGGGACGGGGCGCAGAGCAGCCACACCGTGCGGGGCGCGGGCTCCTCCACCGCCTTCAGCAGGACGTTCCCCGCGCCCTCGGTGAGGCGGTCCGCGTCCTCCAGGACGATGACCTGCCAGCGGCCCACGGCAGGTGACAGCTGGGCACGGCGGACGAGCTCACGGGTCTCCTTCACACCGATGGAGAGCAGATCCGTGCGGATCACCTCGACGTCGGCGTGGGTGCCGATCAGCGCCGTGTGGCAGCCGTCGCAGAAGCCACAGCCGGGAGCTCCGCCCAGGGCCCGGTCGGGGCTGGTGCACTGGAGCGCCGCCGCGAAGGCACGGGCCACGGTGGACCGGCCGGAGCCCGGCGGGCCGGTGAACAGCCAGGCATGGGTCATCTTCGAGCCGGGGGGCACCGGGCGTCCCGCGGACTGGGCGGTGACCAGCGCATCGGCGTCCCGGGCGGCGGCGCCGAGCTGCTCCTGCACCCGGTCCTGTCCGACCAGGTCGTCCCATACGGTCATGGTCACCGCCCTTCCGGTGGTGTGGTGCGGCAACGCCGGTGTCCCAGCGCTTCCCTATTGTGCGGGAAGGGTCTGACAATCCCGGCGTTCCGCCTCCACCGTCCGCCCGTCAGCGGCGCGGCTTGCGCCCGCCCCGTCCGGAGCCGCCCTGATCGTCGTCGTGGCCGCCGAGCAGTTCGTCGGCCAGGGACGGCAGATCGTCCAGCGGTGTCTCCTCCGCCCAGTCCGGACGGGGCCGCCCGCCGCGGCCGCCCTGAGCCGCCGAACCCCGGGCCTCACGCCCGGCCTGCGGGTCGTCGCTCACCTGGGGCAGCTCACGCGTGCGCTCGTTCTCGTTCTCGGCACCGGAAGCCCGGCGCGCGTCGCGGAAGACGCCCGGCGGCACGCGGTCGGACGGATCCTCGTCCCGCACGGGCCGCAGGACCGCGGTCTCGTCCGCATCGCGCACCGGCGGCAGTACAGCCGTCTCGTCCGCGTCGCGCGCGGGGCCGTCCGGCCGGGCGACCGGCACGGGCTGCGTGATCTCGTTCGGATTCACGACAGGCGTCGCGACGGTGAGCTCGTTGTCCTGCGACGACGGCCCGGTCTCCCGGAGCCCGGAGTCGCCACGCTCCTCGGCACGCTGCGCGGCGGCCGCTGCCGCGGCCTCCTCGGCCCGGGCGGCTGCCTCGGCCTCGGCACGGCGGCGTGCCTCCTCGGACCTGACAAGCGCCTCCTCCGCCTTGCGCTGCTTCTCCAGGCGCAGCGCCTCCGCCTCCTTGCGCAGGCGCGCCTCCTCCTGGGCCTGCCGGCGCAGCCGCTCCTGCTCGGCCTCGCGCACCTGCTCCTCGGCCTCGAGACGGGCCCGCTGCTCCTCGGCACGGCGTCGCGCCTCCTCGGCACGCTGCCGGGCCTCCTCAGCCTGGCGCTCGGCCTCGCGCTGACGGGCTTCTTCCTCCTCGCGGCGCCTGCGCTCCTCCTCCTCGGCACGGAGCTTCGCGAGCTGAGCCTGCCGCTCGGCCTCCAGCCGCTCCTCCTCGGCCTTGCGGGCAGCCTCCTCCTCGGCCTTGCGCCGGGCCTCCTCCTCGGCCGCCCTGCGCGCCTCCTCCTGGGCCTTGATCTCGGCTTCGGAGAGGGGAAGGAGCCGGTCGAGCCGGTGGCGTACGACCGTGGTGATCGCTTCGGGCTCCTGCCCGGCGTCCACCACCAGGTACCGGGCCGGGTCGGCGGCTGCGAGGGTCAGGAAGCCGGAGCGCACGCGGTTGTGGAATTCGGCCGGCTCGGACTCCAGCCGGTCGGGCGCCTCGGTGAAGCGTTCGCGCGCCGTCTCCGGGTCGACGTCCAGGAGCACCGTCAGATGCGGTACGAGCCCGCTGGTCGCCCAGCGCGAGATCCTGGCGACCTCGGTCGGTGCGAGGTCCCGGCCCGCGCCCTGGTAGGCGACGGACGAGTCGATGTAGCGGTCGGAGATGACGACCGCGCCGCGCTCCAGTGCCGGGCGGACGACCGAGTCGACGTGCTCGGCGCGGTCGGCGGCGTACAGCAGTGCCTCGGCCCGGTTCGACAGACCGGCCGACGAGACGTCCAGGAGGATCGAGCGCAGCCGCTTGCCGATCGGGGTGGCACCCGGCTCGCGGGTCACGACCACCTCGTGGCCCTTGGCGCGGATCCATTCGGCGAGCGCCTCGACCTGGGTGGACTTGCCGGCTCCGTCGCCGCCCTCCAGGGCGAGGAAGAAGCCGTTCGCCGCGGGCGTGACCGCGGGGTCGCCGCCACGCAGCGCCTCACGCAGGTCACGGCGCAGCGGGACACCGGCGCGGTCGTCGGTCTTCGCGAGGACGATCACGGCGACGGGCAGCAGCAGCGCGCCGATGAGCATCAGCGCGAAGGCCGCTCCACCGTGTGCGAAGACGAAGTCACCGGACCCGAGACGGTGCCGGCCGATGGCGGCGGCGAGCAGCGGACCGCCCACCGCGCCGAGTGCGACGAGCACCCGGACGGCGGCCTGGAGATGCTCGGTGGTCTTGGCCTGGCGGAAAGCCTCGGTTTCCTGGTCGATGACCGCATGCCCGATGTGTGCGGCGACCCCCGCCGCGTAACCGGCGAGCAGCGCGATCAGCAGACCGGTGGCGGTGTCGGGCACCAGGCCGAGCGCGAGGAGCGCGACCCCCGTGACGGCGACCGCCAGTGCCAGCAGCCGACGGCGCGACAGGGCGGGCAGCACCTTGGGCGCGGTACGGATACCGAGCGCGGTGCCACCGGTCAGGGCCAGGATCAGCAGGGCGAAGGTGGCGGGTCCGCCGTCGAGGTCGGCGGCGTGCAACACGGAGACGGCTGCTGCGGCGGCGATGGCCCCGGCAACCGCGGAGCACGCCGCGACGACCAGCGGAATGCTGCCGGTACGGCCCTTGTCCGAGCCCGTTCCGGTTCCGGCAGTCGGCCGGCGCAGGCCCTCCAGGGGCGAGCGGGGGCGGGGTGTCCGGGTGGCCGGGATGTCGAGGAAGTAGAGGGTCGAGACCGAGGCGGAGAAGAGTCCCGCCGCGAGGTAGGAGCCGAGGGCGGCCTGGTGGAAGGAGAACCAGTCGAAGCCGGTGCCGAGCAGTTCACCGACCAGCGCGGCGATCACCAGAACGGCGGCGGCCGCGGGGACCGCGAGGAAGTTGGTCCGCAGGGAGAGCCTGCGCAGGGCGTCGAGGTGGTCCGGCAGCGGGCGCACGGCGGCACCCTCGGGGGGCGGGGCGGGGAGCAGCGCGGGGGCGGCGCTCTCCTTGGCCACCGACCACAGCCGTTCGCCGGCCCCGGTCACGAAGACCGTGATCAGGATCATCATGAGTGCCTTGTCCGGCATCCAGTCGATCCACAGGGGCGCGACGACCAGCAGAGCGAGCCGCAGCCCGTCCGCCCCGATCATCAGCCAGCGCCGGTCGACCGGGCCGGCGGGCGCCGTGAGCGCCGTCAGAGGCCCCAGGAGTACGGCTCCGAAGAGCACGGTGGAAAGAATCCGGGCGCCGAACACGGCGGCGACGGCAAAGGCCGCCCCGCGGTATCCGGCCCCGAAGGAGCCCTCGAGGACCGCCGCCTGCAGCGACAACAGCACGAGCACAAGAAGGGCGAGTGAATCGCCGATACTGCCGACGAGCTGGGCGCTCCACAACCGCCGGAGCGGGGGAACACGCAACAGGGCTCGTACGGCGCGCTCGCGTGAGTCTGCGGCAAGTGTGTCGGAGGTGGGGCTCACGACCGGTGGCTGCTCGGCTCGCGTCATCCGCCCAGCCTATCGGGAGCCGCGCGGTGCCCGGGGGCCGCGTCCGAACATATGCCCAACGGAAACGCGGCCCGGCCGTGCACGAACGCCGGAAGGGCCAGGTGGCCCCGGCTCTTCCGGCGTTCGTGCACGGCCCGCGGCCAACTCTGGACAGTCCTGCGGCAGGCACCGTGAGCCGTGACCGGGCCGCGCGGGGCGGTCAGCTCTTCACGGCATCGCACGGGACGGTCCGCCCATCGCCGCACTGCGCGGGCACAGGCGCCCCTTCGCAGCTCCGCGACCGGCAGTCGGCGTTTCACCGCCCACGCCCGGTGGTGGGCCACTCGCTGCCGACGCCTGCGGTCAGCTCTCCTCGGGCGTAGCGGAAGCCGTCTTCTTCGCCGTGGCGGTCGCCTTCTTCGCAGGTGCCTTCTTGGCGGCGGCCGTCTTCTTCGCGGCAGACGTCTTGGTGGCGGTCGTCTTCTTGGCGGTCGCCTTCTTGGCCGTCGTGGCCTTCTTCGCGGTCGCCTTCTTGGCCGGAGCCTTCTTCGCCGTCTTCTTCTTGGCGGGCCCCTTGGCCCGCTTCTCGGCGAGCAGCTCGTAGCCGCGTTCCGGCGTGATGTCCTCGACGCTGTCGTCGGTCCGCAGCGTCGCGTTCGTCTCGCCGTCGGTGACGTACGCGCCGAAGCGGCCGTCCTTCACCACCACCGGGGAGCCGCTCACCGGGTCGGTGCCCAGCTCCTTCAGCGGCGGCTTCGCAGCTGCCCGCCCGCGCTGCTTCGGCTGGGCGTAGATCGCCAGGGCCTCTTCGAGCGTGATGTCGAAGAGCTGGTCCTCGGAGGTCAGCGACCGCGAGTCCGTGCCCTTCTTCAGGTAGGGCCCGTAGCGGCCGTTCTGCGCGGTGATCTCGACGCCCTCGGCGTCCTCACCGACGACACGCGGCAGCGACATGAGCTTGAGCGCGTCGGCCAGCGTCACCGTATCGAGCGACATCGACTTGAAGAGGGACGCCGTCCGCGGCTTCACCGCGTTCTTGCCCGTCTTCGGCGT
Source organism: Streptomyces sp. NPDC005752 (assembly GCF_040630715.1). Classification (NCBI taxonomy): domain Bacteria; kingdom Bacillati; phylum Actinomycetota; class Actinomycetes; order Kitasatosporales; family Streptomycetaceae; genus Streptomyces; species Streptomyces sp. NPDC005752. Next base: position 95,153 of record NZ_JBEXYB010000007.1, read on the forward strand.
GCCCTCGGGCAGCACCTCGGTGACGTACGGGCCGTAGCGCCCGTCCTTCGCGATGATCTGGTTCCCGCTGACCGGGTCGGCGCCGAGTTCGAAATCGCCACTCGGCTTGGCCAGCAGCTCCTCCGCGAGCTCCACGGACAGCTCGTCGGGCGCCAGCTCCTCCGGCACGTCGGCGCGCTGGTGGCCCTCGGAGTCCTTCTCGCCCCGCTCGATGTACGGGCCGTAGCGACCGACACGGAGCTTGATGTCGTTGCCGACGGGGAACGAGGAGATCTCGCGGGCGTCGATCGCGCCCAGGTCGGTCACGAGCTCCTTCAGGCCGCCGAGGTGGTCCCCGTCGCCGTTGCCCGCGTCGGAGGCCGCACCGGCACCGGTCGTGTCGTCCCCGGCACCGAAGTAGAAACGGCGCAGCCACGGCACGGACTGGGCCTCGCCCCGCGCGATGCGGTCGAGGTCGTCCTCCATGCGAGCGGTGAAGTCGTAGTCGACGAGCCGGCCGAAGTGCTTCTCCAGCAGGTTGACCACGGCGAACGAGAGGAACGACGGCACCAGGGCCGTGCCCTTCTTGAACACGTAGCCGCGGTCGAGGATCGTCCCGATGATCGAGGCGTACGTGGACGGGCGGCCGATCTCGCGCTCTTCGAGCTCCTTGACCAGCGACGCCTCGGTGTACCGGGCCGGAGGCTTGGTCGCGTGCCCGTCGACCGTGACCTCGTCGGCGGTCAGCGCGTCGCCCTCGGCGACCTGCGGCAGCCGGCGCTCACGGTCGTCCAGCTCGGCGTTCGGGTCGTCGGCGCCTTCGACGTACGCCTTCATGAAGCCGTGGAAGGTGATCGTCTTGCCGGACGCGGAGAACTCGGCGTCCCTGCCGTCGCTCGCCCGGCCACCGATCTTCACCGTGACGGAGTTGCCAGTGGCGTCCTTCATCTGGGAGGCGACGGTCCGCTTCCAGATCAGCTCGTAGAGCCGGAACTGGTCACCGGTGAGGCCGGTCTCCGCCGGGGTGCGGAAGCGGTCGCCGGAGGGGCGGATCGCCTCGTGCGCCTCCTGCGCGTTCTTGACCTTGCCGGCGTACGTGCGGGGCTTGTCGGGCAGGTAGTTCGCCCCGTACAGCTGCGTGACCTGCGCCCGGGCCGCGGAGACCGCGGTGTCCGAGAGGGTCGTGGAGTCCGTACGCATATAGGTGATGAAGCCGTTCTCGTACAGCTTCTGCGCCACCTGCATGGTGGCCTTGGCCCCGAAGCCCAGCTTCCGGCTCGCCTCCTGCTGGAGGGTCGTGGTGCGGAAGGGCGCGTACGGCGAGCGGCGGTACGGCTTCGACTCGACCGAGCGGACCGCGAACGTCGAGTCGGCGAGCGCCGCGGCCAGGGCGCGCGCGTTGGTCTCGTCCAGGTGCAGCGTCTGGGCGGAGCCCTGCTTGAGCTGCCCGTCGGGGCCGAAGTCGCGGCCCTGGGCGATACGGCGCCCGTCGACCGCGCTGAGGCGGGCGGTGAGCGTCGAGGGGTCGGAGATGTCACCGGTGCGGCCGGTGGCGAAGGTGCCGGTCAGGTCCCAGTACTCGGCGGAACGGAAGGCGATGCGCTCGCGCTCCCGCTCGACGACGAGGCGGGTGGCGACGGACTGCACGCGGCCGGCGGAGAGCCGCGGCATGACCTTCTTCCACAGGACGGGCGAGACCTCGTAGCCGTAGAGGCGGTCGAGGATACGGCGGGTTTCCTGCGCGTCGACCATGCGCTGGTTCAGCTCGCGCGGATTGGCGACGGCGGCCCGGATCGCGTCCTTGGTGATCTCGTGGAAGACCATCCGGTGGACCGGGACCTTGGGCCTGAGGACTTCCTGCAGGTGCCACGCGATGGCTTCGCCCTCGCGGTCCTCATCGGTGGCGAGGAAGAGTTCGTCGGATTCGGCAAGGAGCTGCTTGAGCTTCCTGACCTGGGACTTCTTGTCTGCGTTGACGACGTAGATCGGCTGGAAGTCGTTATCGACGTCCACGCCGAGGCGGCGTACCTCACCGGTGTACTCGTCCGGCACTTCGGCGGCGCCGTTCGGCAGGTCGCGGATGTGCCCGACGCTCGCCTCGACGACGTATCCGGGGCCGAGATAGCCCTTGATCGTCTTCGCCTTGGCAGGCGACTCGACAATGACGAGTCGGCGGCCTGCGGTCTCGCTGGTCGGGGACAACTTCGCTCTTCTCTCCGGTCGGCACTCGTGGGCATCCGGGCAGCGCTCTGTGCTGCCTGCGGTGCTGTCGCTGCGGAGTGTGACGGTACAACCCGCCCCCGTGTCAAACGGCAAAAGCCCGCAACGGCCACTCGAACGGTAACCCGACTTCCGCCATTCCTGCCGCCCGGACCGTCCGGTCCGGGCCTCGCGGTGCTGTCGCCTGCGGGATTCGCGGTCCCGCCGGGGAACCGTGCGTCATGGCCGCCCGACGCCCGACGCCCCTGCCGGAGAGGTGGATCAGATGCGGGTGAGGCACCACACGCCGAGGACGAGGAAGAGTACGCCGAAGAACGTGGCGAGAGCGGTGGAGGCGACGGGGCTCACACCGAGCGCCACCGGCGCGCGCTGGATGGTGCGCGCCCCCGTCCAGACCAGGAGGGCGGCACCGAACAGTGCGAAAGCCGCACCGGCGAAAACGGCGGTGACACTCTCCATGTCCGTACCCCTCACACTCTTCCCCGGCTGCCGCCGAGGCGCTCGTACGCCGCCGCGATTCCCGCGGCTCACGTGCCGTGGCCCTTGTGCCGTCGCGCAGCGCGGGCGGCTCGGCAGAGGGGAGGCTGCCACTCCGGGGAGTCGTCGGCACGAACCGGGGATGAACACCGTGCGGCTGCCCCGGGAACTGCCCTGAGCGGAATCTGCGAGCCGCACCGGGTTGGTGTGCGATCGGACGAGGGGGCGCTGGTCAGAAGCTTTCCGGGCTCAGGAGGACATGACCGAGGGCACGGTAACGGAGCGCGCCTGCGTCCCGCGTGACGACATCACCCGGCCGCCCGTGCCGGCGGTCTCGAAGGCCGCCGCCGTCACGGGCCCCGCCATGGCTGGGCGCACGCCAACCGCAGGACCCCGGCGTCGTCGTGGTGACGCTGCGCCGCTCTACCGCAGGGGCTCCAGGAAACCTTCCTCCACCAGCAGCCGGATCGCCTGCGGGGTGCGGTCGCGCAGCAGCACCGGGTCCTCGGCCATCAGCTGGGCGATGGCGTCCAGAATCCTGCCCGCCGGCAGCGAACCGTCGCACACACCGGCGAACCCGGCCCCGACGGCATCGACCTTGGTGGCACGGCGCATTCCGCGGTGCTGACGCAGCACCACGTGCTCGGGGTCCTCGGCGCCCGGCATCCCGACCTGCTCCTGCACGACCTCCTCGGCAAGGGTGAAGTGCGCGGCCAGCAAAGCCGCGTCGTCGTGCTCCCGCAGATAGTCCTGCCGTGCGAAATGAGCCTCGACGGCAGGGCCGAGGGGCTGCTCCACCGCGTGCGGCCACTCCTCGGCCACGAGCGAGGGATTCCCGGCGGCTGCCGCGGCGGACTTCCGGAGCGTGATCCAGCCGAAGCCGACGGCCTTGGTGCTGCGGGCTTCGAACTCGTCCAGCCATGCCTCGTACCGCTCGGTGTACAGCGCGGGGTCCGTGCGGTGGTCACCGCTGTCGCGCAGCCAGAGCTCGGCGTACTGCGTGACGTCCTGCACCTCACGCTGCACGATCCAGGCATCGCAGCCGGCGGGCACCCAGGAGCGCACCCGGTCCTGCCACTCCTCGCCCTCCACGTGCTGCCAGTTGGCGAGGAACTGCGCGTACCCGCCCTCGTTGAGCCGGTCCCCGGCCTGTTGCACGAGGGTCCGGCACAGATCGTCGCCGCCCATGCCGCCGTCGCGGTACGTCAGCCGGGCACCGGGCGAGATGACGAAGGGAGGGTTGGACACGATCAGGTCGTACGTCTCGGAACCGACCGGTTCGAAGAGCGAACCCTCCCTCAGGTCCGCGGAGGCCGCTCCGGACAAGGCGAGGGTCAGACGGGTGAACTCCAGAGCACGCGGGTTGACGTCCGTGGCCGTGACCCGGGTGGCGTGCTGAGCGGCGTGCAGGGCCTGGATGCCGGAGCCCGTACCGAGATCGAGTGCGGACGCCACGGGCCTTCGCACGGTGACCCCGGCCAGCGTGGTGGACGCCCCGCCGACGCCGAGGACGACGCCTTCCTCGTGCGAGCCGATGCCGCCGGCCCCACCGACCGCGCACCCCAGGTCGGAGACGATGAACCAGTCCTGCCCCTCGGGACCGCCGTAGGGCCGGACGTCTACCGTCGCCCTCACCGTGTCGCCCTCACGGACCACCCAGCCGTCCTGGACGCACTCCTCCAGCGGGATGGCGGCATCGGCCGCTGCAGCAGGAACGGGCCGCTGCAGCAAGAAGAGCCGCACGAGCGTGTCGAGCGCGGAATCCCCGCGGGTGGCCCGGAGCGCCGGGACGGTCTCACTGCGGGCGAGCGCGGCGTACGCCGGCGCGCCGAGCCGTTCGAGGAGGCCATCGGCCGTGAAGGCGGCGGCGATCAGGGCTTCGCGGAGCCGGGGGGCACGGTCGGATGCGGGGAGGCTGGTCGTACTCACCCCACCATTGTGGCCGCTCTCTCCGACAACGGCAGCGGCCCGGCACCCACGAAGGGCGTCCGGGCTGCCACGAGGCGCCTCACCCGTCGCGACTGCACGCCCTCCGCCTTCCGCGAGGGGCCCGTCCGCTGCGGCTTCACACCGGTCGCGGCTTTCGGCGGTGAGAACTTCGGCGGCCGCGGCTCTGGGCGGTGAGGACTTCGGCGGCCGCGGCTTTCGGCGGTGAGGACTTCGCCCAGGCACGCCGGCGCGTGAGCCGCCGCCGTTGCGGGTTTCCCCTCCCCGCCGCCTCTACGACTTCTCGCTCGCCGAGGCGGAAGGCGAGGCGGACTTCGACGCCGGGGCGGAGGGGGCGGATGCGGGAGGAGCCGAGGCCGTCGGCTTCTGGCAGCCCTTCTGCTTCGCCATCGCGGAGCCGACCTCACCGGACTGAAGCTTGTTCAGCGCCTGGTCACCGTTGTTGCTGATCTTTGTCAGTTCGTCGGCGAGACCGCTGAGGCTGTCGGCGAACTCCGCCTGGTCCTTGGTGTCGAACTCGTCGACCTTCGTCTTCAGGTCCGCGTAGGCGACGGAGGCGGCATTGAGCTCCTTCACGGCCTCCTTCTGCGTGGTCTCTCCGCCGTCCACGGGGGGCGCGCCCGCGGACTGCACGGCCGTGCCCAGCTGCTTGTACGCCTGCGAGATCTGCTGGAAGGCGGCCGAGTCGGTCTTCTGGACGTCGGCGGGCTTGCTCTGGTCATCCGTCTGCTGCTCGATCGCGGCATTGGCGTTCGCGATCTTCTGCAACTGCGGCTGAACCTGGTCGCAGAACTTCTTCGCCCAGTCGTTCACCTTGTTGTCGCTGTCGTCGCTGCAGCCCGACAGAGTCAGTACGAGTACCGCACCGCCGGACAGTGCGGCTGCAAGCTTCTTGTTCACCGGATTGGGTCCCTTCCAAGGCTCTCGGCCCCGGAACTTACACGCCAAGTGGGCGGCAATCAGGCGACGGGTATCCGATATACATGCCTTTGCAGCCATTTGCACCAAGGAGAATGAGGGAGATACAACTCACCTGCCCACTGGGACACCGGTACGACCCCACCTCCGGTGAGCAGCGGCAGGCCCGCATGCCCGGACAACGGACGACACGTCAGGACGCGCCGCCCACCGCCTCACTGAACCGGTGTCACCTTCGAGGTGAACGCCCCCATGACCGTGCACGTCATGAAACCGCCGCAGGGCCGGTGGACTTGGCAGTCCCGCCGCCTCCTCCGTCGTCACCGCCACCACCGCCCGGCCCGTCGCCGTCGCCGTCGCCCACGGCGATCCCACGACGCTTGGACACATAAACCGCGCCGACGATGACGACGAGGGCGATGACGGCCACTGCGGCCCGCACCGCCGCACTCGCGTCATCGCCGTAACTGAACTGCACCACCGCGGGGGCGATGAGCAGCGCCACGAGATTCATCACCTTGAGGAGTGGGTTGATGGCCGGGCCGGCCGTGTCCTTGAACGGGTCCCCGACCGTGTCGCCGATGATCGTCGCGGCATGCGCCTCGCTGCCCTTGCCGCCGTGGTGACCGTCCTCGACGAGCTTCTTGGCGTTGTCCCACGCACCACCGGAGTTGGCGAGGAAGACGGCCATCAGGGTGCCTGTGGCGATCGCACCCGCGAGGTACGAACCGAGGGCCCCCACGCCCAGGGTGAATCCCACCGCGATCGGTGCCAGAACGGCGAGCAGCCCGGGCGTGGCGAGCTCACGCAGGGCGTCCTTGGTGCAGATGTCGACGACGCGCCCGTACTCCGGCTTCTCCGTGTAGTTCATGATCCCGGGACGCTCCCGGAACTGCCGCCGGACCTCGTGGACCACGGCCCCCGCCGAACGGGAGACCGCGCTGATGGCCAGCCCGGAGAAGAGAAAGACGACCGCGGCTCCGAGGATGAGACCGACCAGGTTGTTCGGCTGCGAGATGTCCAGGCTCAGCCCCAGCTCCCCCGCCCGGGCCCCCACGTCGTCGACCGCCGTGGCGATGGCATCGCGGTACGAACCGAAGAGCGCGGACGCCGCCAGGACCGCCGTGGCGATCGCGATGCCTTTGGTGATGGCCTTGGTGGTGTTGCCGACGGCGTCGAGGTCAGTGAGGACCTGGGCTCCCGCGCCCGTGACGTCCCCGGACATCTCGGCGATGCCCTGGGCGTTGTCGGAGACCGGACCGAAGGTGTCCATGGCGACGATGACACCCACGGTGGTGAGGAGACCGGTCCCCGCCAGGGCCACCGCGAAGAGCGCCAGCACGATCGACGTACCGCCGAGCAGGAAGGCCCCGTAGACGCCGAGGCCGATCAGGAGCGCGGTGTAGACGGCCGACTCCAGGCCGATGGAGACACCCGCGAGCACGACGGTCGCCGGGCCGGTCAGCGAGGACTTCCCGATGTCCCGGACCGGACGCCTGCTCGTCTCGGTGAAGTAGCCGGTGAGCTGCTGGATCAGGGCAGCGAGCACGATCCCGATGGCTACGGCGACCAGGGCGAACACCCGCGGGTCCCCGCCGTGCGTCGTGACGGAGCCGTCGGTGACCCCGTCCAGCCCGGCGTACGAGGACGGCAGATAGACGAACACGGCCACCGCCACGAGGACGAGCGAGACCACGGCGGAGACGAAAAATCCACGGTTGATGGCAGTCATACCGCTGCGGTCGGCGCGCCTTGGAGCAACGGCGAAGATCCCGATCATGGCCGTGATCACCCCGATCGCCGGGACGATCAGCGGAAAGGCCAGCCCCGCGTCCCCGAAGGCGGCCTTGCCCAGGATGAGTGCGGCCACCAGCGTCACGGCGTACGACTCGAACAGGTCCGCGGCCATGCCCGCACAGTCACCGACGTTGTCCCCCACGTTGTCGGCGATGGTGGCGGCGTTGCGCGGGTCGTCCTCGGGGATGCCCTGCTCCACCTTGCCCACGAGGTCGGCGCCCACATCGGCGGCCTTGGTGAAGATCCCGCCCCCGACCCTCATGAACATGGCGATCAGCGCGGCACCGAGGCCGAACCCCTCCAGCACCTTGGGCGCGTCGGCCGCGTAGACGAGCACCACGCAGGAGGCACCGAGCAGGCCGAGGCCCACCGTGATCATGCCGACCGCACCACCCGTACGAAAAGCGATCTTCATCGCTTTGTGCGAAACGATGGTGAGATCCTTTTCCGGTTCCCCCTCGGCGGGAGTCGCCTCACGCGCGGCAGCAGCCACGCGCACATTGGTTCGAACAGCGAGCCGCATACCGATGTATCCGGTGGCCGCCGAAAACAGAGCGCCCACCAGGAAGAACAGCGAGCGCCCCGTGCGCTGCGACCAGTTGTCGGCCGGGAGCAGCAGAAGCAGGAAGAACACGACGACGGCGAAGATACCGACGGTGCGCAACTGACGGGCCAGATAGGCATTCGCTCCCTCCTGGACCGCCGCCGCGATCTCTTTCATGCGTTCGGTACCTTCACCCGCCGCCAGCACCTGGCGTACGAGCAGCCGGGCCACGACCAGCGCGGCAAGCGCGACGACAGCGATGACGGCGACGATCAGCCGGTTGCCATCGGTGAGTACCGCGGCTGCGAGTGAGGTGGAGCGGCCGGAAGGTGCGGAAAGGTGCGTCAGTTCTGCCAGTGGGGTGTTGCAGAACTCCGGGGTGTCGAAGAACTCCGCCATACGTCCTCCTTGACGCTGAGCGCCCAAGTCGTGGAGGGATTGTAGGGAGCGGAACCTGATCAAAACAGTGGATGGTCAATGAAATCGACATTCGTCCACCCAATGGCAAATGATCTCGGTCGCATTGGGACCCGAATGCAGTAGTGGAGCAGACGAGTGACATGTGTCGAATCAACGAGATCGTCGATCAAGCGCGAAGGGAAACGCGCTGCTCAACAGGGATCGATCACACCACTTCGCCTACCGGTCGAGATTGCGAGGGCACGCGGGAGCGGGGCAGCGAGGACGTGTGGCTGGCAACGGGGCGAGCTCGCGAGAGGCGGCGGGCGCCATGTCCGAGCCAGGAGGTGCCCGGGCGGGATCGGGGCGGCGGGCGCGGCACGCCGACTGCAGCCACGACGGGTGGCGCGCGGGTGCGGCACGGCTGGTGCACTGAGCGGCGCGGGACACGGAGCTGGACCGAATGCACTGAGTGAGGCACATGGTCGGCCGCTGTGGGCCACTGGGCGCTACGGATCAATGGGCCCTACAGGTCACCGGGCGCTGGGCGCTGTGGGTCACCCTGTGGGTAACCGGGCGCTGTGGGTCAGGGAAGCACCACGGCCGGAGTCTTCGGCCAGGTCATGCGGATCACTCCACCGTCCGCGCCCGTGAGGACTTCCACGTCGTCGACCAGGCCGCTGATGACCGCAAGGCCCATCTCGTCCTCGGTGTCGGCGTCGCCTTCCGGTACGTCCGGATCTCCGGCTCCAGGCGCTCGCGGCGCCGAGGAACCGCTGCCCGGGGCGGGAAGCCCATCGCCGACCTCGATGGAGAACGCCTTCTCCTCCTCGGTCAGAACGACCGTGACCGGGGCGGCCACGTGGTGGCTCCGGTGCAGCCCCACGGCGCGGCTGCACGCTTCGCCGACTGCAAGTCTGACCTCGTCGAGCACCGCCTCATCGACGCCGGCCCGGCGTGCCACGGCGGCTGCCACCAGGCGCGCCGTCCTGACGTGTTCGGGCTGAGCGCTGAAGCGGAGTTCAACGGTTGGCATGTCATCCCCCTCGAACTTTTGGGCGTGCATTTCAGGGGCCCGGGCGTGGCGCCCGGTACCCCTGCTCTCACTTCCTGTGGAACCGACGAAGCCGGCAGCCGACCACATGGTCGACCGCCTGCTCCTGGCGGCCCGTCTGCTGCCGCCTGCCGGTCTGTCACTGCGTGCCTGCCGGCCTGGGAACTGCCGACCGGCACCGACGGTCAGTCGGTCGCAGCGACAGCCTCGTCGACCGTGGTGTGAATGGGAAACACCTTGGTCAGACCTGTGATCCGGAAGATCTTGAGAATGCGCTCCTGGTTACACACCAGGCGCAGCGAGCCCTCATGGGCTCGGACACGCTTCAGGCCACCCACGAGCACGCCGAGGCCGGTGGAGTCGAGGAAGTCGACGCCTTCCATGTCGACAACCAGGTGGTAGCTGCCGTCATTCACCAACTCGACCAACTGCTCGCGCAGCTTGGGCGCGGTATACACATCAATCTCGCCACCGACCTCGACGACCGTACGGTCGCCACCAGGGCCGGACACATTGCGAGTCGACAGGGACAGGTCCACGGATCCTCCAGCACCTTGCTATCGAGCGGTCGCCCCTCAGTCTCCCCGACGGAGGCCAGGGGACGGATCGCCAGCCGCGATGGCATTCAATCACTTACCAGCAGCCATGCACGACGCCTTGGGACCATTGTCCGTCATGCCAGTGACACACTCGGTGCCGATGGCCAAGAATCACCGCCCCAGTCGACCACCCGAGAGCGCGGGCTCGCGCCCCTCTCCCACGGTGGTTCTCGACCGGCTCGCCGCAGCGGCGGGCCGGGCAGCGCGCATCACTCATACGGAGCACTTGCCCCCGCGTGCGGGAACCCATGCCATCTGGCCGGACCGCATCCGGCCAGAAGTCGTCTCGGCGATCGGCCGGGCCGGAATCGACCATCCGTGGACGCACCAGGCCACCGCAGCCGAGCACGCCCTGGACGGCGAGTCCGTGGTGATCGCGACGGGGACCGCGTCCGGCAAGTCACTCGCCTACCTCGCCCCCGTGCTGAGTACGCTCCTCGACGGCTCCCAGGCCCCCGACGGCCGCGGCACCACCGCCCTGTACCTCGCCCCCACCAAGGCCCTGGCCGCCGATCAGCGCCGCGCGGTGAAGGCGCTCGCGGCGCCCCTCGGCTCCGCGATCCGGCCGGCGGTCTACGACGGGGACACGCCGGTCGAAGAACGCGAATGGGTGCGTCAGTACGCCAATTACGTCCTGACGAACCCCGACATGCTGCATCGGGGCATCCTCCCGTCCCACCCCCGCTGGGCCTCCTTCCTCCGCTCCTTGCGCTTCGTCGTCATCGATGAGTGCCACACCTACCGGGGCGTCTTCGGCTCCCACGTCGCCCAGGTGCTACGCCGTCTTCGCCGTCTCTGCGCCCGCTACGGATCCGATCCCGTCTTCCTCCTCGCCTCCGCCACCGCGGCACAGCCCTCGGTCGCCGCCGGCCGCCTCACGGGACTCCCCGTCAAGGAGGTCGCCGACGACGCCTCCCCCCGCGGAGAACTGGTCTTCGCCCTCTGGGAGCCGCCACTGACCGATCTGCATGGCGAGAAGGGGGCGCCGGTGCGCCGTTCCGCCACGGCCGAGACCGCCGACCTCCTGACCGACCTGACCCTCCAGGGCGTGCGCTCGGTCGCCTTCGTACGCTCTCGGCGCGGCGCCGAGCTCATCTCCCTCATCGCCAAGGAGCGACTGGCCGAAGTCGACCGTTCACTGCCCGGGCGCGTCGCCGCCTACCGCGGTGGATACCTGCCCGAGGAGCGCCGGGCCCTGGAACGCGCACTGCACTCCGGGGACCTTCTGGGACTGGCAGCCACAACCGCCCTGGAGCTCGGCATCGACGTCTCGGGGCTGGACGCCGTGGTCATCGCCGGATACCCGGGCACCCGCGCCTCCCTCTGGCAGCAGGCCGGCCGCGCGGGACGCTCGGGGGAGGGCGCCCTCGCAGTCCTGGTGGCCCGGGACGACCCGCTGGACACCTTCCTCGTACACCACCCCGAAGCGCTGTTCCAGCAGCCCGTGGAGTCGACCGTCCTGGACCCGGACAACCCTTACGTCCTTGCCCCACACCTGTGTGCCGCAGCCGCGGAGCTCCCCCTCACGGAGGCGGACGTCGCCCTCTTCGGCCCGGCGGTAGCAGAGCTTCTGCCACAACTGGAGGCCGCGAAGCTGCTGCGCAGACGGCCGACGGGCTGGCACTGGACCCGCCGGGAACGCGCAGCCGATCTCACCGACATCCGTGGCGGGGGCGGCCGTCCCGTCCAGATCGTCGAGGAAGGCACCGGACGGCTGCTGGGAACCGTGGACGAATCAGCCGCACACACCGCCGTTCACGAGGGTGCCGTCCACCTCCACCAGGGCCGGACCTACCTCGTCCGGACACTGGACCTGGAGGATTCAGTGGCCTTGGTGGAGGAAGCCGTACCTCCCTACTCGACGAACGCACGCGATACGACCGCGATCGCCGTACTGGAGACCGATACCGAGATCCCCTGGGGTGACGGCCGCCTCTGCTTCGGCTCCGTCGAGGTGACCAACCAGGTCGTCTCCTTCCTGCGCCGCAGGCTGATCAGCGGGGAGGTCCTGGGAGAGACCAAACTCGACCTGCCTCCCCGCACCCTGCGCACCCGCGCCGTGTGGTGGACGGTCACCGAGGACCAACTCGATGCCGCACGGATCAGCCCGGAGATCCTCGGAGGTTCCCTGCACGCCGCCGAACACGCCTCCATCGGCATGCTGCCGCTCTTCGCTACCTGCGACCGCTGGGACATCGGTGGTGTCTCCGTCCCTCTGCACCCCGACACGCTCCTTCCCACGGTGTTCGTCTACGACGGCCACCCGGGCGGAGCCGGCTTCGCGGAGCGCGCCTTCCACACCGCCGGCACATGGCTGACGGCGACGCGCCAGGCCATCGCGTCATGCGAGTGCGAAGCGGGCTGCCCGTCCTGCATCCAGTCCCCCAAGTGCGGCAACGGAAACGAACCACTGCACAAACGGGGCGCCGTACGCCTCCTGACCGAACTGCTCAGGACCGCGCCGTCGGACCTGAGGGAAGGCGACCCGGCACAGAGCGGGGAGGGGCCGGCCGGAAAGCCTGAGAGGTAAGGCCCACTGCGCGCCCCGGCCCTTCGGCGAAGGACGACGCCGCCGACCGCGCAGGGCTCAACTAACCCTCCGGGGGGCCCGCTCTCGACCTGACCTCAGGCGCGTACGGTCCGAAGCGCGCGCGGGCCGTCACGTCGGCGATCTCTCCCCGCACCCCGCAACGCACGATTTCCGCCCCTTGGGCCATAGCGACCTCACCGGCCGCCCCGCACGCCACCTCCGCACCCCGCAGTGCCTGGTCGGCTGCGGCAAGCGCCGCCAGATCAGCCGCGCCGCCGGCCCTGTGGCGGGCGGACACAGCCTGGCCGAGGGCCAGCACCATGGCGAACACCGCGCAGAGCGTCGCCGTCGTGACAGCCACCCAGACGGTCGCCAGCCCTCGGTCCCCAGCGCCGGGAGCGCCGCTCATCCCTCTCACGGCTCCGTCCCCACTGTGTCCTCGGCCAACGCGACAGCCTCAGCACTCAGCGTCAGGCCCAGCGGCCCAGGGCCTGGAGTCGGCGCCTCCACCCGAACTCGCCACAGCGCCCCCGCCCGCTCAACGGCGACACGAGCCCTGCCAGGCGCTGCATCCTGCGCCGTGGCCCGCACGACGCCCTCAGGCTCCGATCGGGCCGCGGCCCGCGCTCCGGCCCGTGCCGCGTCCACACAGCGGATCTGGTCCGACGCGGCCACCAGCGCCCAGACGAGTGCGAGAACGAACGCCACCAGCACGGGGAGTGCCATGGCGGCCTCCGCCGTCACCGCTCCCCTGTCACCGGACAGGCCCCTCCCCGGGACCTCAGAACTTCGCATCGAGGGCGTCCTTGATCAGCGACTGCAGCGCCGACAGCACCGCCCCACTGGTAACCACCTTGTAGAGCACCGCCGCGAAGGCACAGGCAGCAATGGTTCCCACCGCGTACTCCGACGTCGTCATCCCACGGTCGAGACCGCGGCACCGGGCGTGCCCGCCGAGCCCGCTCTCCCAGAAACGACGCAACGCCCGCAGCGCCCTCAGAAAGCGGTCCATGAATTTCCTTCCCACAACAACCCCCATGTCCAGAAACCACGTTGATTTCTTTCGGAACCTTCGATTCGGTACTTCCGGCGAGCCGGAGCTGCAGGCCGAGGGGAGGCCGGGTCCGGCTCCCGCTCGAAACCAGCCGCACCTCGGCCTGGGAACCCGCCAGGACCCGGCGCAGTTCTTCGGCGGCGCCTCATCCGGGTCACAGCAGTCACCCGCGGTTCCCCGCCGTCGAAGCCGGCCCCCGGGAAGACAGCTGTACGCACTCAGCCGCGGTGCAACAGACCGGTCGCCAGTCCGATCACCACCGGCGCCACGCCCATCGCCAGAAAGGCGGGCAGGAAGCAAAGCCCCACCGGTGCGGTGATCAGCACACCCGCACGCTGAGCACGCGCCACGGCCGCACTCGCCCGCGCGGCGCGCATTTCGTCGGCCAGCCTGGAAACAGGCTCCGCTGCGGGCGCTCCCGTGGATGCGGCACGTTCCAGACAGCGCGCCAGTGGCGCAGCGCCTGGTATCTCACCGAACCGGCCCCATGCCTGCGCCGGTTCACCGCCGAGGAGGATCTCGGCCGCCGTACGGGCCAGCCGCTCGCCGACCGGACCGGCAATGGATTCCCCGACTGCCTCCGCAGCGTCCCGCGGTCCGGCACCGGCCGACAGACAGGATGCCAACAGGTCTGCGGCAACGGGCAACTGCCGGGCAATCACCGCGGCCTCGGCCTCCTGGACGGCGGCTCCATGGCGTCTCACGGAGCGCCGCCACCGCCACAGTCCGTACGCCGCAGCAAGACCGACCCCGCAACCGGCGGGTGTGCCTACGAGGACCCAGCCCCCCGCCGCGGCTGCCAGGAACACAGCCCACCGCCGAGCACGGCTCCAGTCCTGCGCCCGAAGGTGCGTCCACCCCGACCTCGGTCTGCTCGCGCAGGACCTGGTCAGCAGCGCACCCCTTCGGCGTATCGCGCGCTCGTGCCGCCGCATGGCCAGCGTGGAGGTGAAATAGACGGCTGTACCCACTGCGGCCCCCACTGCCCCGGCCACTCCCAGCGATCCCCCCGCCCCTGGCCCTCCGCTCACGGCGCCTCCCCCGCCCGCACGATCCGCGATGCCCAGAACAGCCCCGCGGCCTCGAGCAGTCCGCCCGCCATCAGGCAGGCGAGCCCACCCGGGCTGTGCAGCAGCACCCCCAGCGGGTCCGCCCCGAGTGCGGCTCCCATCCCCAGGCCGAGCACCGGCAGCAAAGCCAGGACCGCCACAGTCGACCACGCGCCCGCCAGCTGCGCCCGCAGTTCCTCCCGCTGACGCCTCTCGCCTCGCAGCGCGCTCTCCAGGCGCGCCAGACCTGCCGCGAGACCGGCTCCGCCGCTCACGGCCACCCGCCAACACGCCGCCATCCCCGCGAGTCCGTCGAGACCGGGACCTGCCGAAGCCTGCCGCAGCGCGCCCGGCACATCGCCACCGAACCGCGCGGCCGCCAGAACGGCGGATTCGGCTGCGCCGAGCTCGCCGCCCGCGGTCCGCGTGGCGGCGAGCAGCGCCTGGCCGGGCTCGCGCCCTGCCCGCAACTCGCCGACCACCGCTCCGCAGAGGGCAGTCACGGCGTCGGCCGCCCGCTCACGGTCGTCCCGATCCGCCCGCCGCCGCAGCCAGCGCCTCACCAGCGCAACCGCCACGGCGCCGACGAGGAGCGGGAGCACCGATTCCCCCACCACGGCGAGAAGGGCCGCCACGGGGGCACACAGCCATTCCCGTCGGCCGTCGAACAGCTCGCGGACCATAGCCCACGCCATCGGCCCCCAGCGCTCCTCCCGCCGTCGCGCCATCAGCATCCGAGCACGCCGCGCCCCGGGGTCCCGCGCCACGGCCAGACCGCCGGCCAGACCCGCACATCCCGCCATCGCCCAGGCCGGCACCTGCGCCAGCGCGTCGGGGCCCGCCGCCGTCACAGCCACTCCCCGATCAGCGTCCCGAGCCGCTCCCAGCCCCGCTCCGGCTCGAAGCCCTCGGCTCCCCAGCGCAGTGCGGGCACGGTGACGACCAGTCCTGCGGAGTCCCGCTCGAGGACATGCACCTCGGCCAGACGCCGCTGCCCGCCCCCGTCCCGTACGAGGTGGACGACGACGGACAGCGCCGCCGCCAACTGACTGTGCAGAGCGGCGCGATCGAGACCCGCGGCGGTCCCGAGGGCCTCCAGCCGCGCCGGAACATGCTCGGCAGCGTTGGCGTGCACCGTGCCGCATCCGCCTTCGTGTCCAGTGTTGAGAGCCGCAAGGAGCTCCGTCACCTCGGCTCCCCGGACCTCCCCAACCACCAACCGGTCAGGACGCATGCGCAACGCCTGGCGTACCAGGTCCCGTAGCGTCACCCGCCCGGCGCCCTCCTGGTTCGCGGGACGCGACTCCAGGCGCACCACGTGCGGGTGATCCGGGCGCAACTCCGCCGAATCCTCCGCCAGCACGATGCGCTCCCGCTGCCCGACCGCCCCCAGCAGGCTCGACAACAGGGTCGTCTTCCCCGCGCCGGTCCCTCCGCTGATCAGATACGAGACCCGGGCCTCGACCAGAGCTCTCAGCAGCCGGTCGCCGCCGGGCGGGACCGTCCCCGCCACCACGAGCTCCGCCAAGGTGAAAGCCTTGGGCCGCACCACCCGCAGAGAGAGGCATGTCGAGCCGACGGACACAGGCGGCAGCACGGCGTGCATACGCGTACCGTCCGGCAGCCGGGCGTCCACCCACGGCCGGGCGTCGTCCAGCCGGCGCCCGGCCACTGCGGCAAGCCTCTGAGCCAGCCTCCGAACAGCCGCCGCGTCATGGAAGGCGACACGCGTCAGCTCGAGCCCGCCGCCGCGGTCCACCCACACCCGGTCCGGAGCAGACACGAGCACATCGGTCACCGCGGGGTCTGCCAACAGCTGCTCCAGCACTCCTGTGCCGACCAGTTCGCCCCGCAGCTCCTCCGCCGCGCCGAGCACTTCCGCATCACCGAGCAAACGGCCCTGCTCTCTCAGCGCGGCAGCCACCCCAGCCGGCGTGGGCGCCGCACCGGTGCGCGCCAGCCGTTGGCGTACGGCGTCGAGCAACGCGTCCCTCATGACGTCGCTCCCCCACGAGCCACGGTCGGGACGCCGGACGAGCGGCTCGCCGGGGCATCCGCCAGATCCCAGAAGGCGGCACAGAAGCGCGCCAGCGAACCGCGGGGATTCCCGCCCGGGGGCACACCGCTGTCCAGAGCCGAAGGCAGACCGGCCTCCGCAGGCAGGTCGCCCACGAGCGGCAGACCCAGCGCCTGTGCCACCCACTGCTCGTCCAGACCCGCCGTATAGGGGCCCCGGGCGACCACGCGCAGGTCGTCGAGAACCATGCGGGCAGAAGCCGCCACACGCTGCGCGGCCGCGACCGCTCTGAGCTCCCCGGGTACTACCAGCAGTCCGACGTCCACCTGTGCGAGCGCCTCAGCCACGCTTTCGTCGACCCTCCGCGGCAGATCCACGACCACCACTCCGCCGAGCCGACGCGCCGCGGCGAGCACCGACTGCATGGCCTGCGGTGGCACGATCACCTCGTCGTCGCGGCCCCAGCTGAGCACACGCAGCCCGTGCACCGCAGGCAGGGAATCCTCCAGCGCACCTCCGCCCACCCTCCCTTTCGAACGAGCGAAATCCGGCCACCGCAGGCCCTCGGCCTCCTCCCCGCCGAGCAGCACGTCGATCCCGCCGCCCAGGGGATCTCCGTCGACCAGCATGGTCCGACGGCCTGACCGTGCCGCCGTCACGGCAAGCGCACAGGCCAGCGTGGAAGCTCCGGAGCCGCCGCGCCCTCCCATCACCCCCACGGTGAGCGCGGATCGGCCCACGCCCTCGACCGCATTGGCGATCTGGTCCACGAGCCACCCTTCGGAATCAGGCAGCCTCAGCACGTATTCGGCTCCGATCTCCACCGCTCGGCGCCATACATCCGGGTCGTCCTGGTCCCGTCCGACGAGCATGACGCCCGGCCTACGTGGCAATCCACGGCAACTGCGCGCCATGTCGTCGCCGACCAGAACCATCGGAGCCCGTTCCCAGTTGCCCCTCTCTCCCGGTGGCCCGTGATGCACCTCGGGCATGGCCCCGGCGGCCGCGCACAACCTGAGCAGGTCGTCCAGCAGATCCGGGTCCTCGGTCACGATCGACGGCCCGTCCCGCCGCCCTTCGGCGCTCGACGGACCTCCGCCCGCGAAAAATCCAGCCACGATCCACGCCCCTCTTCATGTCCCTTCAGTGCGGTTTCGCGGCGATCTCGAACGCTTCTGAGACGCGCGATTCCGGAACCCACGGACTTCGTGGGTGGAATCAACATGCAGTGGCCCGAAAAAACATGTGGATCTTGCTCAAAAACTGTGGACAACCCCAGCGTTGTGAATATCTCTGTAGCTCGTCCAGGGGACTTTCACAGCACACCCCTTCCACTACACACAGTCACGATGCATGGTCGAGTGAACCGACGCGAGGAGAGGAGCGAAGGAGCCGGCCAGGGCAGGAGCGCCCTGAGACCATGCTCGAAAAAGGCGTCCGGACATGCGACGACCCCCGCCGGGGGGGGAGAGCGGGGGTCGTCCCCACGGCCGACTCGGGGGGGGAGGAGCCGGACCGGGTTAGCACGGTCGCGAACGATCCGTGACTTCCATGGTGTACCCGAGCGCCTTCTCAGGCAAACCCGCCGACCGGACTTTACGCCGAATGGCGGGCCCCTATGCTCACCTTTGTGGAAAATAGCTTCTCGCCGCGCACGGCAGCCTTCTTCGACCTGGACAAGACGGTCATTGCGAAGTCATCGACACTGACCTTCAGCAAGTCCTTCTACCAAGGCGGGCTGATCAACCGCCGCGCCGTACTGCGCACCGCATACACACAGTTCGTTTTTCTAGCCGGGGGTGCCGATCACGACCAGATGGAGCGGATGCGCGAGTACCTCTCAGCGCTCTCCAAGGGATGGAACGTCCAGCAGGTCAAGGACCTTGTGGCCGAAACCCTGCACGACCTGATCGACCCGATCATCTACGACGAGGCCGCAACCCTCATCGAGGAGCATCACACCGCTGGACGTGACGTGGTCATCGTCTCGACTTCCAGCGCCGAGGTCGTTGAACCGATCGGTGAACTACTCGGCGCCGACCGGGTCGTGGCAACCCGGATGGTCGTGGGTGAGGACGGATGCTTCACCGGCGAGGTCGAGTACTACGCCTACGGACCCACCAAAGCCGAGGCGATCAGGGCTCTAGCCGAATCGGAAGGTTACGACCTCTCACGCTGCTACGCGTACAGCGACTCCGCCACGGACGTGCCGATGCTGGAATCGGTCGGGCACCCCCACGCCGTCAACCCTGACCGGGCGCTGAGGCGCGAGGCCACTCTGCGGGAATGGCCGATTCTGGTCTTCGACCGGCCCGTTCGCCTCAAGCAGCGCCTGCCCGCCTTTTCGATGCCACCGCGGCCGGCACTCGTCGCCGCAGCCGCTCTGGGTGCGGCTGCCGTGACAGCCGGGCTGGTCTGGTACGCCAACCGTCGCCGCGCCACCACAGTCGCCTGCTGATACCGGCCGGGGGAGGGGTCACTCCCCGGCAACCCGCCCACTCGACGGCGACCAACCCCACGCCAGGCGAAACGAAACCCCAATATGTCTGGCGAGACGCTATTTGAACCAAAAAGTAAAGAAGTGCGACCGAGCCTTCCGCTTACCCCCGCCCAGGAGTACAAAGGACTCAACGGCCCGCGAGACCAGGGACATCCGAGAGGATCACCTTTCACGCACAGATGGCCAAACGGACCGAGTATGAAAGCCGAGTACCCACGCGACGTCGACCCGTCGATTACGGGCCAGCCGCACCAGGTAACGGGCAAAGAACCTGACCTGATGGGCACACATCGAGGACGCTTGGTAACTGGGCGGACATGCCAGCGGCGGTACCGGAACCGGTACCGCCGCACACCTTTGCGGAAATCCGCCAGAACATCCGGGACACCCGAGCCGCTCCCGGCGGGGCGGCTCCCGGCTCCCGGAACAGCCCGCCTAGGCGGCGCCGCGCTGCATCGCTTCACATACCGCTGTGGACTCCCTGACACCCAGCTCCACCGCGCGCCCGCAGTGAGCGATCCAGGCTGCCATCCCCTCAGGCCTCCCGGACAGGTACCCCTCGAACGCGGCCACGTAGGCCGCGCGCCCCTGTTCCGCGTGACCGACCTCGGCAGGGCAGACCGACTTGGGGTCGAGCCCGCTGTTGATCAGAACGATCCGCTCGGCGGTTCGGGCGACCAAGCCGTTGTGCGAACCGAAGGGGCGCAGGGCCAGTAGTTCACCGTGCACCACCGAGGAAGTCACCAGCGCGGACGCCGTGCCACCGGCAATGATCAGCCGCGAGAGACCTTCGAGCCGCCCGGACACCTCGTCCGCGCCGGGGACAGGTGCCTCGATCAGCGGTTCGTCGACGGACTCGCCCGCCAACCGCGGCCTGCCGACCGCATCGTCAGGAGTCGCGCCGCCCGCCGCCACAAGATGCAGCCTCGCAAGGACGCGGAGCGGTGACTGCCTCCAGATGGAGAGCAGCTGTCCAGCCTCAGCAGTGAGCCTCAGGGCGGCACCGATGGTGCGAGCCTCGTCCTCACCGCTGAAGTCCGTGCGCCGACGAACCTCTTCCAGATTCCAGTCGGCACCGGAGAGCGCCGCCGAGCCGCGTGCTCCGCGCAAGGCCGCCTCCGCGGTGACCTCGTTACTGCGGCGCCGCATGACCCGGTGCCCGTAGACCCGGTCCACGGCCTTGCGCACGGAGTCCACCGCATCGGGGACCCCCGGCAGCTCTCCTAGGGCGGCAAGTGGGTCCGAGGAAGTCGTACTCATAAGTAGGGAGGCTACGCGCCCCATGTGCGGATACCGCCCGGGAGTGGCCTTCTTCACGAAGCGCGACAGCAGTGCGCAGTCAAGCAGCTACCCTAAGTGAATATGAAGATCGCTTTCGTGGGGAAGGGCGGCAGCGGCAAGACGACGCTGTCCTCGCTCTTCATCCGCCACCTCGCTGCCAATGAAGCTCACGTCGTCGCGGTGGACGCCGATATCAACCAGCACCTCGGGGCCGCCCTCGGCCTGGACGAGGACGAGGCCGCCGGCCTGCCCGCCATGGGCTCCCAGCTACCTCTCATCA
Source organism: Streptomyces sp. NPDC005752 (assembly GCF_040630715.1). Taxonomy (NCBI): domain Bacteria; kingdom Bacillati; phylum Actinomycetota; class Actinomycetes; order Kitasatosporales; family Streptomycetaceae; genus Streptomyces; species Streptomyces sp. NPDC005752. The sequence continues at coordinate 115,798 of NZ_JBEXYB010000007.1, forward strand.
AGGACTACCTGCGCGGAAGCAACCCCCGCATCGCATCCGCCGCGACGATGATCAAGACCACGCCGCCCGGAGAAGGGTCCAGGCTCCTGCGCGTTCGCGAGGACAACCCTGTCTACGACGCATGCGCGCGCACGGTCCGTCTCGACGACGGAGAGATCCGGCTGATGGCCACCGGACCGTTCACCGAGTCCGATCTCGGCGTCGCGTGTTACCACTCGAAGGTCGGGGCGGTCGAGCTCTGCCTCAACCACCTGATCGACGGCCTGGACGAGTATGTGGTGGTCGACATGACGGCCGGGTCGGATTCGTTCGCCTCGGGATTGTTCACCCGTTTCGACATGACTTTCCTCGTCGCCGAACCGACCCGGAAGGGCGTCTCCGTCTACCGCCAGTACAAGGAATACGCCCGGGACTTCGGTGTCGCGCTGAAGGTGGTGGGCAACAAGGTCCAGAGCCAGGACGATCTCGACTTCCTGCGCGACGAGGTCGGCAACGACCTGCTGGTCGGCATCCGCCAGTCCGAATGGGTCCGGGCCATGGAGAAGGGACGGCCCGCCCCGTTCGAGTTGCTGGAGGCGGACAACCGGATGGCACTGCAGGCCCTGCAGGACGTCGCGGAGGACTCCTACGAGCTACGCGACTGGGAGCGCTACACGCGCCAGATGGTGCACTTCCATCTGAAGAACGCGGAGAGCTGGGGGAACGAGAAGACGGGTGCCGACCTGGCCGCCCAGGTCGACCCCTCCTTCACCCTGCACGAGCACTGTGCGGAGGCGGGCGCCGCCCAGCCGGCCTGAGCCGGACAGCGCGGCGCCGGTGCACGATCGCTACTCCGCGCCCGCGTCGGCCCCCGTGCCCGCCGGCTGATCCGCCGGCCTGGCGGGCACGGGGCTGCCTGCGGGCTTGCCCGGGACCGTACCGGCGAGGAACGCCGTCCAGCCCGGTTCGGGCTTCTGTCCCACCTTCAGCGTCCCGAGCTTCGCGAGCGTCGCGGGGTCCTGCGCGTCCAGCCAGTCGGCGAGCTGGCGGAACGAAACGCATTGCACATCCCGCTGTGTGCACACGGTCTTCATCGTCTCCTCGATGGCGCGCATGTAGGTGCCGCCGTTCCAGGACTCGAAGTGGTTGCCGATGATCAGCGGCGCGCGGTTCCCGTTGTAGGCCCGGCCGAACGCCTGAACCAGACCGTCACGCATCTGGTTGCCCCAGTACTCGTGCTTCTCCGGGTCGCCCTTGGTCGTACCGGACTGGTTGAACATGAAGTTGTAGTCCATCGAAAGCGTCTCGAATGCGCGTCCCGGGACGGGGACGAGCTGCAGGGGGAGGTCCCAGACGCCGTTCTTCTTCGCCGGCCAGACTTGATTGCCGACACCGCTGGAGTCATAGCGGAATCCCATGGTCCGCGCCGCCTCGACCATGTTCTTCTGCCCTTCGAGGCAGGGTGTGCGGGCGCCGATCAGCTCTTTGTCGTAGTCGAAGGGCAGGGGCGCTTCGCCCTTGAGCGCCGGCGCGTTGGTCTTCCAACCCTTCACGAACGATTTCGCCTGGCTGATCTCGCTCTTCCACTCCTCGACCGACCAGGTGCCGACACCCCCGTCCGGCCCACAGAAGTGCCCGTTGAAGTGGGTGCCGATCTCGTTGCCGTCCAGCCACGCGGCACGCAGCTCCGTCAGAGTGTGCCGAATGCCCTTGGTGTCGTTGAACCCGATGTCGGAGCGTCCGGCCGCGTGCTGGGGCGGGTCGTAGAGCTCCTTCTTCTCCTCCGGCAACAGGTACACGCCGCTGAGGAAGTACGTCATTCTGGCGTCGTACTTCTTCGCGACCGCGCGGAAGTGCGAGAAGAGCTTCTGGCGGTCCTCACCAGCACCGTCCCACGAGAACACCACGAATTGCGGTGGCTTCTGGCCTGGCTTCAGACGCTTGGCAGCGGGGAGATTCGGCTGAACACCCGTAAAGGCGGTGGAGCCGTCCCCGATGAGGTTCACCGGCCCTTTCGGCGCAGCTGCGGGAGAGTTCCCATCCGCGCCCGGAGCTGTCTTCTTCCCGGCTCCGGCCCCCGGGCCATCAGCCCCCGTCCCGGAACCCGAACAGCCGGCCAGGCCGGCGATCAGCACCGTGACCACGGCACCCAAGGCAATCCGCTTCGCGGCGGCCATCATCCGTCCACCCTCTTCCTTGCAGAATTCGTGCGTTGAAGTCCCGACACGGCGCGGTCAACCTCACACGCAGCTCTGCCGGAATCAGTACGACAAGCCGAATGAAAAGATGCTTATTCACTTGAAAGGGTGACTCGCTAGGCTATTTGCTCGAAAGCATGGACACGCTTCTTTACTCTCCATTACTATTCATTTACGGAGAGTTGAGAAATCCCGCCGCTTTACCCCACCGCTGCACGCCGTGACCCACGGCCGCCGTCACTCACATACCGCGACCGCGCTGCCCCGGAGGAGACGGGAACATGTCTGCCTGCGTCCCTACCCGCAACGACCACTCATCCCGCGGCTCAAGCCCTCCCCGCGCCTCGGGAATCAAGCGCCCACACGGTCCACCACCGCCCCGCCGCGGAAGTTTCCGCGTCTCGGGTGCGGATCTGTCCGCATCGATCACCGTCTTCCTGATCGCTGTCCCCATGTCACTCGGTCTCGCCGTCGCCATGGACGCCCCCCTCGCCGCCGGTCTGGTGTCCGCAGCGATCGGCGGCATCGTCGCCGGACTGCTGGGCGGTACGCCCCTACAAGTCAGCGGCCCCTCCGCCGGACTGACCGTGGTCACCGCCGAGTTGATCCAGATCTACGGTTGGCGCACCACGTGCGCGATCACCATCGGGGCGGGACTCCTGCAGGTTCTGCTGGGTTCGTTGAAAGCAGCCCGCAGCGCCCTTGCCGTCAGCCCCGCCATCGTCCACGGCACACTCGCGGGCATCGGCGTGGCCATCGCTCTCGCCCAGCTACACATCGTGCTCGGCGACACTCCGCAGAGTTCCGCCCTGGAAAACGCCCTGTCGCTCCCCTCCCACCTGGCGAAGCTCGAACCTGCCGCCCTCTTCGTCGGAGCCCTGACGATTTTTCTTCTCATCGTGTGGCCGCGCCTGCCCGGCAGGCTCGGGACGGCACTGCGCAGAATTCCCGCCGCGCTTGCCGCAGTGGCCATCGCTACGGCTGTTGCCGCTGCGGCCACCCCCGGCATCGCCAGGGTGGACCTACCGTCATGGCGCTCGCACGCATTGCCTGAGCTGCCTCACGGCCCGGTAGCCGCGCTGGCGACAGCGGTGTTCACCGTCATGCTCGTTGCCAGCCTCGAATCCCTGCTCGCCTCGGTCGCCGTGGACAAGCTCGCCGCCGACCGTTCAGCGGCCGGCCTCAGGGAAGGGCCGACGCCGGCCGCGCCTGTGAAACGGTCCGACCTCGACCGTGAGTTGCGGGCTCAGGGTGTCGCCAATGCGGTGTCGGGACTGGTCGGAGGTCTTCCCGTATCCGGGGGCGCCGTGCGCAGTTCCGCGAATGTGCGGGCGGGCGCGGAGAGCCGGGCCTCAACGGTGCTGCATGGCGTCTGGGTACTACTGGCAGCCGTCCTACTGGTCACAGCCCTGGAGTGGATTCCCCTGGCGGCGCTCGGCGCACTGGTGATGGTGGTCGGCATCCAGATGGTCAACTTCGCCCACATCCGCAGGGTCCACAGACACCGGGAGTTCCTGGTGTACGGCGCGACGATCAGCGGAGTGATTCTCGCCGGAGTCCTCGAAGGAGTGGCGGTCGGCATCGTCGTGGCAGTGGCCGTCGCCCTGCACCGGCTGGCTCGCACGCGCATCACCGTGACGGAGCAGAATGACGGCCGATACCTGGTGGCCGCCCGCGGCCAGCTGACCTTCCTGGCCGTCCCCCGGCTCAGCCGCTTGCTCGGGAAGCTTCCACAAGGGGTGGACGCCGTGGTCGAGTTGGACGGCTTCTTCATGGACCACGCAGCGTACGAGACGATCCAGGACTGGTATGCGGCGCAGACCGCGATGGGAGGCCGGATCGAGTTCACGGGCCGCTCCGGCGGGCGTATCGCCGAGCCTGCCTCGGCGGCCCACTCCTGCTGCCGCCCATGGACCCCGTGGCGCAACCATCACTGCCACGACCGCGGGGAGGAAGGGACACCGACCACCGCCGTCCCTGCCGCGCATGTCATGTCGAAGGCTGCGACTTCAGCCGCTCCGGCAGGGCCCTCGAGCCGTCGGCACGGGGCCCATCGACTGCTCAGCGGCCTCAGTTCCTTTCAGCGCACCACTGCCCCGCTGGTCCGGGAGGAGCTGGCCCGGCTGGCATCCGAGGGGCAGCGGCCTTCGCAGCTGTTCCTGACCTGTGCCGACTCACGCCTGGTCACCAGCATGATCACCGCAAGCGGTCCGGGCGACCTTTTCACCGTGCGGAACGTCGGCAATCTGGTGCCGCCGCCTGACGCGGGGGGTACAACGGGGAACGACGACTCAGTGGCTGCTGCCATCGAGTACGCGGTGGATGTGCTGGAGGTCGAGTCCATCACGATCTGCGGCCACTCCGGATGCGGGGCGATGCAGGCTCTGCTGGGGGCCGACCCCGAGACGCCCCGGACACCTCTGTGGCGCTGGCTGCGGCACGGACTCCCGAGCCTGGAACGCATGCGTTCCCGCGACCACTCCTGGGCTCGCATCGCCGGCCGACTGCCCACCGACGCCGTGGAACAACTCTGCCTGACCAATGTGGTCCAGCAGTTGGAGCACCTCCGCGCCCACGGCTCGGTGTCACGTCGACTGGCGGCAGGCACACTGCAGTTGCACGGCATGTACTTTCACGTCGGCGAGGCGCAGGCTTATCTGCTGACCGAGGGCGCCAGTTCCGGCACGGGGCCCGACGAGGTCTTCGCTCGAGTCGCACCCGGCGCGGTATGGAGTGCGGAACCAAGCACCGAAGCGCTGCTCACGACCCCCGGCACCACGGTCGGTGCCTGAACCACTCACCTTTCCGGTCCGTGAGACCTTGTGGTCCCGCCCTCGCGTCGCGCAGCGCCGCTCGCGGAGGCGGGACCTGTGTCTCCTCACGAGATACAGGTCTAAACCAATTTCCGGCAGACACTTGTCACCTGGCCCACGGCCTGATGAGCTGTCCCCGGGACACAACGGACACCCTGGGAATGGGAGATGTCGTGAGCAACGAAAGCCTGGCCAATCTGCTCAAGGAGGAGCGGCGGTTCGCACCGCCTGCCGATCTGGCCGCGAACGCCAACGTGACAGTGGAGGCGTACGAGAAGGCCGAGGCGGACAGGCTGGGCTTCTGGGCCGAGCAGGCCCGCCGCCTGACCTGGGCCACGGAGCCGACCGAGACGCTCGACTGGAGCAACCCGCCCTTCGCGAAGTGGTTCGCGGACGGCAAGCTCAACGTCGCGTACAACTGCGTGGACCGTCATGTCGAGGCGGGCAACGGCGACCGGGTCGCGATCCACTTCGAGGGCGAGCCCGGCGACAGCCGAGCCATCACCTACGCGGAGCTGAAGGACGAGGTTTCCCGCGCGGCGAACGCGCTCACCGAGCTCGGTGTCGTCAAGGGGGACCGGGTCGCCGTCTACCTGCCGATGATCCCGGAGGCTGCCGTAGCGATGCTGGCCTGCGCCCGCATCGGCGCTGCGCACTCAGTGGTCTTCGGCGGTTTCTCCGCGGACGCCATCGCCGCGCGCATCCGGGATGCCGACGCCAAGGTCGTCATCACCGCCGACGGCGGCTACCGCCGCGGCAAGCCCTCGGCGCTGAAGCCCGCGGTGGACGACGCTGTCTCCCGCATCGACAGCGTCGAGCATGTACTCGTGGTCCGGCGCACCGGTCAGGACACCGCATGGTCAGAGGGCCGGGACGTCTGGTGGCACGAGATCACCGGTCGGCAGTCGGCCGAGCACACCCCTGAGGCCTTCGACGCGGAGCACCCGCTCTTCATTCTCTACACCTCGGGAACCACGGGTAAGCCCAAGGGCATCCTGCACACCTCCGGGGGCTACCTGACCCAGACGGCGTACACCCACAACGCGGTCTTCGACCTCAAGCCCGAGACGGACGTGTACTGGTGCACCGCCGACATCGGCTGGGTGACCGGACACTCGTACATCGTCTACGGCCCGCTGGCCAACGGTGCGACCCAGGTCATGTACGAGGGCACACCCGACAGCCCCCATCAGGGGCGCTTCTGGGAGATCGTCCAGAAGTACGGGGTCACGATCCTCTACACCGCGCCGACCGCGATCCGCACGTTCATGAAGTGGGGAGAGGACATCCCCGCCGGGTTCGATCTCTCGTCGTTGCGTGTCCTCGGTTCGGTCGGTGAGCCGATCAACCCTGAGGCCTGGATGTGGTACCGGAAGCACATCGGCGCCGACGCCTGCCCGATCGTGGACACCTGGTGGCAGACCGAGACCGGCGCCATGATGATCTCGCCGCTTCCCGGGGTCACGGCGACCAAGCCCGGGTCGGCGCAGCGGGCCCTGCCCGGCATCAACGCCACCGTGGTGGACGACGAGGCGAACGAGGTACCGAACGGCGGGGGCGGCTATCTCGTCCTCACCGAGCCGTGGCCGTCGATGCTCCGGACCATCTGGGGCGACGACCAGCGCTTCATCGACACCTACTGGTCGCGCTTCGAGGGCAAGTACTTCGCGGGCGACGGGGCCAAGAAGGACGAGGACGGCGACGTCTGGCTGCTCGGTCGCGTCGACGACGTCATGCTCGTGTCCGGGCACAACATCTCGACCACCGAGGTCGAGTCGGCTCTCGTGTCTCATCCCTCGGTGGCCGAGGCCGCAGTGGTAGGTGCCAACGACGAGACGACCGGTCAGGCCATCGTCGCCTTCGTGATCCTGCGTGGAACGGCCACCTCCTCCGAGGAACTGGTCGCCGAACTGCGCAACCACGTCGGCACCACGCTCGGGCCGATCGCGAAGCCCAAGCGTGTCCTGCCGGTGTCCGAGCTGCCGAAGACCCGGTCCGGCAAGATCATGCGCCGCCTCCTGCGCGACGTCGCAGAGAACCGCGAGCTGGGCGATGTCACCACGCTCACGGATGCGGACAGCGTGCGGCGCATTATGGACGATCTGAACAAGTGATGCAGACAGGGCCGGGCAGGGGGCGCCGACAACGCGTCGGGGCCACACCCTCCCGGCCCTCCTGCCCACCCCTTGCTCGCCCGCCTGCGCCCAGCTACGTGCCGGCCCTCTCCCCCTCGTGCACGGGATGGACACGTCCCCCGGCGATGATGCCTGGCGCTCACTGCCCGGCAGCCCGTCGCACGGCCACACGCAACCGGGCCACTCCGAGGGTCCCGCGTCAGCGGACCTGAGCCAGAATCCGGGCGAGTTCACGCGGCCGCGAGAACATCGGCCAGTGCCCGGTGTCCATCTGGACCAGCCTCCAGTGCTCGCTCTTCAGCAGTTCCGTGACGGTGTCGTTGGGCTCGGCGCCGTCGAGCAAACACTTGATGTACGTCGCGGGGAGCTCACCGAGAGGCCGCGCCAGGACGGCCGGCTCGGTGAGCGTCCGGCCGGGGTGCGGCGTGCAGCCGGCGACGATGCGGGCGACCTGGTCGTCGGTGAGCCCCTGTCCCTCGTAGTCAGGGGCGGTCAGCGGGGCCCAGAACCCTCCGTTCCCGGCGAGCGCAGCCTCGAAGACCGACTGCCCCTGCCACCAGGCGGAGGACATCGACGCCCCGTGCGTCGGCACCTCGGAGTCGACCAGGACGACCCGCTTCAGCCGGTCACCGATCCGCTCGGCCGCCTGTCCGACAGGGATGCCGGCGTAACTGTGTCCGACGAGGACGACTTCACGCAGCCCCAGCCGTTCCACCTCGTCCACGACGTCCTGCACGTGATCCTGCTGCCCTGCGGACTCGCCCTGCCGTTCCGCGAGTCCGGACAGTGTCAGCGCGTGTGCGCCGTGCCCGCCCGCCCGCAGCTCCTGGACAACGTCGGCCCAGGCCCACGAACCGAGCCAGGCGCCTGCTGTGAGTACGAAGTCGGTCATGTCGCGACCGTAACGGAGGGGACCGACAACGGAGGTGTGCGGAAGCCCGCACCGGCCTTCTGTTGCCTCGGTCACGGCTCCGCCTGCCTCCCGAACGCCGCGCCGCCGGCCGACGGGTCAGCCGGAGCGGCACTCCGCGCGGGGCAGATACGGACGAATACCGGCGCACACCACCGGGCGGCGACCACCGGATCCGGATACGTTTGCGACAGCCCAGGTAGAGTGGTGATCGCGTCAGCGGACGGGTCAGCGCACTCATGTGCACGCCGATGCGCCGGCACGAGTACCGAACACAAGTGCATAGAAATCTCCACAGGGGCGCCGGGAAGTCTGGTCGGCATGTGTATCCGCCATGCCACCACTGCCGTAAACCGACCCGAAGGTCTCCCCCGTGACCCCGCCGTTCCCCCCTTCCGGCCGCCGTACCGTGCTCGGCCGCCTCGCACTCCCCGAGCGCAACTACGTCGCCGAGGCCCTGCGCACCGAGACGGTCGGCGGAGTCCTGCTTCTGGCCGCGGCCGTTGCAGCTCTGATCTGGGCCAATACCTTCGGCTCGGCCTATGCCTCCGTGAGTGATTTCCACTTCGGCTCCGATGCCCTGGGACTCCACCTTTCGGTGTCCCACTGGGCTGCGGACGGTCTGCTCGCCGTCTTCTTCTTCGTCGCCGGCGTCGAACTCAAGCGTGAACTGGTCGCCGGCGAACTCCGTGATCCCCGGGCCGCGGCTCTGCCCGTCGCCGCCGCGCTCTGCGGCATGGCCGTGCCCGCGCTCGTCTACGCGCTGACCGCCGTGTTCCGTGGAGGGTCCCTCGCCGGCTGGGCGGTCCCCACCGCCACCGACATCGCGTTCGCGCTCGCAGTCCTCGCGGTCATCGGCACGTCGCTGCCTGCAGCTCTTCGGGCCTTCCTGCTGACGCTCGCGGTCGTCGACGACCTCTTCGCCATCCTCATCATCGCGGTCTTCTTCACCGAGAACATCGACTTCCTGGCACTCGGCGGCGCCTTCGCCGGTCTGGCCGTCTTCTACGTGCTGCTGCGCACGGGAGTGCGGGGCTGGTATTTCTACCTTCCGCTCGCCCTGGTCATCTGGGGTCTGATGTACAACAGCGGCATCCACGCGACGATCGCCGGCGTCGCCATGGGCCTCATGCTGCGCTGCACCCGCCGTGAGGGTGAGACGCATTCGCCGGGCGAGCACATCGAGCACCTGGTGCGCCCCCTGTCCGCCGGCATCGCAGTTCCGCTGTTCGCGCTGTTCTCGGCCGGTGTCACTCTCAAGGGCGACGCCCTGGCCGGCGTCTTCACCCGCCCCGAAGCGCTCGGGGTGGTACTCGGTCTGGTGGCCGGAAAGACCGTCGGCGTCTTCGGCGGCACCTGGCTCGTGGCCCGTTTCACCAAGGCCGAGCTGAACAAGGATCTGGCCTGGGCCGACGTCTTCGCCGTGGCCACGCTTGCCGGTATCGGCTTCACCGTCTCGCTGCTCATCGGGGAACTCGCCTTCGCCGGCGACGAGGACATGATCAACGAGGTCAAGGCGGCGGTCCTCGTCGGTTCCCTGATTGCCGCCGTACTCTCCGGTGTACTGCTCAAACTGCGGGTACGCAGATACAGGACGCTGTACGAGGCCGAGGAACTCGACGCGGACGCATCGGGCATCCCCGACGTCTACGAGCAGGACGACCCCGAGTACCACCTGCGTATGGCCGCGATCTACGAGAGAAGGGCTGCCGAGCACCGCCGCCTTGCCGAACGGGCGGGGGCAGCGAGCAGCAAGCCGGACAGTCCGGCATGATCTGACATCGGATGTACGGAAGAGAAGAGGGAGTCAGGGATGAGCGACCCCGGCAACTATGCGGGCAGCACCGACCGTAGTCTCGGCCAGCTGTTCGCTTCGGCCACCGCCGAGATGTCCGCGCTGGTGCACGACGAGATCGCCCTGGCCAAGGCCGAGGTGCGTCAGGACGTCAAGCGCGGCACGATCGGGAGCGTGGCGTTCATCGTCACGGGCGTACTGATCCTGTTCGCGATCCCGGTCCTGAGCTTCGCCGCGGCCTACGGGATCCACAATCTCGGGCTCGGTCTCGCCTGGTCGTTCCTGATCGTCGGCGGTGCGTTCATCCTGCTGGGGATCCTGCTCGCCCTCTTCGGGCTCGCCAAGTTCAAGAAGGTCAAGCCGCCGGAGAAGTCCATCGCCTCGGCCAAGCAGACCGCGGCGGTCCTGCAGGGCGTCAAGCCGCATCCCCGCCCCACCACCGGCGCGCGTGCGATCGAGCAGGCACAGGGCAGCACGCTCGCGGACGAGGCCGTCGAGAACCGCCCTGTCCAGGACAAGGCGGTCTCTGTGACACGCTCGTCCACATGACCGACCCCGATTTCAGCACATCCGGCCCGATGGGGCCTCTGGGGCCGGCTGCCGGTTCCGGCGGCCCTGTCCGCCTCGACGGACCGTGGACCCACCGTGACGTGGCGGCCAACGGCGCGCGTTTCCACATCGCCGAGCTCGGCGACGGGCCGTTGGTGCTGTTGCTGCACGGTTTCCCGCAGTTCTGGTGGACCTGGCGACATCAGCTGACCGCCTTGGCCGACGCCGGGTACCGGGCGGTCGCGATGGACCTCCGCGGGGTCGGCGGAAGCGACCGTACGCCGCGGGGCTACGACCCCGCGAACCTGGCGCTCGACGTCACCGGGGTCATCCGCTCGCTCGGCGAGTCCGACGCGGCTCTCGTGGGGCATGACATGGGTGGCTATCTCGCCTGGACCGCTGCGGTGATGCGGCCCAAGCTGGTCCGGCGGCTCGTGGTGTCGTCGATGCCGCATCCGCGTCGCTGGCGCTCCTCGATGCTCTCGGACCTCGCGCAGTCCCGGGCCGGCTCGCACATCTGGGGCTTCCAGCGGCCGTGGGTTCCCGAGCGTCAGCTCGTGGCGGACGACGCGGCCCTGGTGGGCCGTCTGATCCGCGACTGGTCGGGCCCGCGCACACCCGACTTCCCCGACGACCGGACCATGGACGTCTACCGGCGCGCGATGTGCATCCCGTCGACGGCGCACTGCTCGATCGAGCCGTACCGCTGGATGGTGCGTTCCCTGGCCCGTCCGGACGGCGTCCAGTTCAACCGGCGGATGAAGCGCCCGGTGCGCGTGCCGACGCTGCACCTTCACGGCTCACTCGACCCGGCGATCCGCACCCGTAGTTCAGCAGGGTCGGGCGAGTACGTCGAGGCGCCGTACAGGTGGCGACTTTTCGACGGTCTGGGACACTTCCCCCACGAGGAGGATCCGGTCGGCTTCTCGGCCGAACTCATCAACTGGCTCAAGGACCCCGAGCCTGACCGGTAGTCGGCGGGCACAGGTGTCCGACGAACAGCCAATTGCCTGCCGCATAAGCCAATTGGCTGACTCGCGCACGATTACCGACCTTGGGTCAGGGGCAGACGTCGGGGTATGGGCTGGACGCGCGACTTCAATGACGCAGCACGCAATGACACAGCACGCAACCGCCGCTCGACCGCTCCCGCCGGTCCGGGCAGTCACGAGGGGGGCGGCTCACGGAGCCGGGTGCGCGAGGTGAGCGATTTCCATGATCTTCGACTGGGCATTCCGCGCATCCTCCACCGCCGGGCCCGCTGGGTCTCGGCGCGCCTGCGCCATCCCCGTGGATGACCCGGAGAGCGCCGGACAACATGCCACGCGCCGGGTCTCCCGGGGCTGTTGAGCCCCAGGGCCCGCACAGGGCGCCGTAGGGCGGCAACCTGTATTCGCGGGCCCGCGCCGCGCCCGGCCACCGAGCCGGGCGCGGGATCTCAGAGCGCGCAGCCCTCGCTGTCGACCTCCTGGGCCGTGGACTTGCCGAGCTCGATGTCCTCGCGGATCTCGTCGGCCGTCAGCGCGTAACCCGTGTCCGGGTCGTCGAGCGACTTGGCGAACACCACTCCGTACACCTTGCCGTCCGGAGTGAGCAGCGGGCCACCGGAGTTGCCCTGGCGGACGGTCGCGAACAGCGAGTACACGTCGCGGCGCACGGTGCCCCGGTGGTAGATGTCCGGGCCGTTGGCGTCGATCCGGCCCCGGATGCGGGCGGGGCGTACGTCATAGGCGCCGTTCTCCGGGAAGCCGGCGACGATGGCACCGTCACCGCTCCTCGCGTCCTGGTCGGCGTCCATGAAGCGCAGCGGCCGGGCGTCCAGGTCAGGGACGTCCAGTACGGCGATGTCGCGCTGCCAGTCGTAGAGGACGACCTTGGCGTCGTAGAGCCGCCCCTCGCCCCCGATCTGGACCGTCGGTTCGTCGACGCCGCCGACCACGTGGGCGTTGGTCATCACGCGGCGGTCGGAGAAGACGAATCCCGTCCCTTCGAGGACCTTGCCGCAACCGGGTGCCATGCCGACGACCTTGACGATGGACTTCTTGGCACGGGTGGCTACGGGGCTTCCGGCCAGCGCGGGGTCCGGAGGTTCGACCTCGGTGATGGGCTCGTTGGCGAAGGGGCTGAAGACCTGCGGGAAGCCGTTCTGCGCGAGCACGGAGGAGAAGTCCGTGAACCAGTTGGAGGCCTGATCGGGCATCACCCGGGAGACCCCGAGCAGGACCGAGGAGCTGCGGACCTCCTTGCCCAGCGTCGGAAGTGACGTACCGGCCAGCGCGGACCCGATCAGCCAGGCGACCAGGAGCATGGCCACCACGTTGACCAGGGAACCGCCGGTGGCGTCCAGAGCACGTGCGGGTGACCACGTGATGTAGCGGCGGAGTCCGTTGCCGAGGTGGGTGGTGAACGCCTGCCCCACGGAGGCGCACACGATCACGATCACGACCGCGACGATGGCGGCGGTGGAGGAGACTTCCGATCCGTCGGTCGCCCGGTCCCAGATGGTCGGCAGCAGGTAGACGGCCACGAGGCCGCCGCCCAGGAAGCCGATCACGGACAGGATGCCGACGACGAAACCCTGGCGGTAACCGATCACCGCGAACCACACGGCGCCGACGAGCAGCAGGATGTCCAGCATGTTCACCGTCTATAGCCTCGCAGATTCGTCACCTGGCCCGTCCGGTTCGACGGGGTCCGGGCGAGGCCCGGAACAGCGCAGCACGGAGTCACCCTGTCATGCGCGCCAGTCGAGCGGCACCTGCCTGGTCCTGTCCCAGGGACGTTCCCACCCCGCGTAGTGCACGATCCTGTCGATCACACCGGCGGTGAATCCCCAGACCAGTGCGGATTCGACCAGAAATGCGGGTCCTCGGTGGCCGCTCGGGTGGACGGCTGTCGCGCGGTTGGCGGGATCCGTGAGATCCGCCACGGGGGCGGTGAAGACCCTGGCGGTCTCGGCCGGATCGACGACACCCACCGGGCTCGGCCTCCTCCACCAGCCCAGCACGGGCGTGACGACGAAACCGCTCACCGGGATGTAGAGCCGGGGCAGCACTCCGAAGAGCTGGACGCCGGCCGGATCGAGACCGGTCTCCTCCTCGGCCTCCCGCAGCGCGGCCCTCAGCGGCCCGACGGTCGTGTGGTCGCCGTCCTCGGGATCGAGGGAGCCCCCGGGGAACGACGGCTGCCCCGGGTGGGAACGCAGGGAGCCTGAGCGCTCCATCAGGAGCAGCTCGGGGCCGCGCTCGCCCTCCCCGAAGAGCACCAGGACGGCGGACTGCCGCCCCGCACCGTTCTCCGGCGGCAGGAAGCGGCTGAGCTGCCTGGCCTGCACGGTCCGCGCCGCTCGGTCCACGGGCTCGAGCCAGGCGGGCAGGCCGTCGGCGGAGACGGTGAGCGCGCTGTCGTGGGTTGCGCCCGTCCCGGTGTCGGCCGCGTCGGCCGCGGCCCGTGTGCTCTGTGCGTGCGTCATGGGCACCCCCGTCGTTCCAACGCCTGTCGTCGCCCATTTCGTTCCGCCCGGGCCCGGCCCACGGGCAGGGGCGGTACCGCTCGCCGCTCGGCCACGCCGGGCACCGGCGACGTCACGGCCCCCGGCGCGGTGAACGACGCCGCACGCCGGCCGCTCACCCGGCTCCGAGCGGCGGGGCGGGGCTGCCCGGATAGTCCGGGGGCGGGCTCAGACGCTGGCCGGGGTAGCCGCCCATCTCGTACTTCAGGAGTTTCTTCGCCTTCTCAGGATCCGTCTCGCCCTCCCCGTAGGCGGGACAGAGGGAAGCGATCGGGCAGGCGCCGCAGGCGGGCTTGCGGGAATGACAGATGCGGCGGCCGTGGAAGACCACGCGGTGCGAGAGCATCGTCCACTCGTTCTTCGGGAAGATCCCGGCGATCTCCGCCTCGACCTTCTCCGGATCCTCCTGTTCCGTCCACTTCCAGCGGCGGACCAGCCGCCCGAAGTGGGTGTCCACCGTGATGCCGGGAACACCGAACGCGTTGCCGAGGACGACGTTGGCCGTCTTGCGTCCGACTCCGGGCAGTTTCACGAGATCCGCGAGCCGGCCGGGGACCTCACCGCCGAAGTCGTCCCTCAGGGCGGCGGACAGCCCCATCAGGGACCGTGCCTTGGCCCGGAAGAAGCCGGTCGGCCGGATGATCTCCTCCAGCCTCTCGGGGACGGCGGCGGCCATGTCCTCCGGCGTCGGGTATGCGGCGAACAGCGCCGGAGTGGTCTGATTGACCCTCAGGTCGGTGGTCTGGGCCGAGAGGACCGTGGCCACCAGGAGTTCGAAGGGATTACGGAAATCCAGCTCGGGGTGGGCATACGGATAGACCTCGGCGAGCTCGCGGTTCATCCGGCGGGCCCGGCGGACCATGGCGAGATGCGATTCCGGCTTCGCGGGCTTGACCGGCACTGCCCTCGTCGGACCATTGGCGGCTTTTTTCCTACTTCGTGCGGCCTGTTCGCCCACAGCGGAATTCCTGTCTCCCAACACCCCATCAGCCCCCTCGGCCTGCGCTCTCACCGGCGTTCCGGACACTCGCCCAGCCTAGAGCCACGGACTGACATCCGCCCCGGTCACCGCGCATCCACGCCCGATCGGCCCCCTGCCGTAGGGTCCGGCACGCCCGTGCGTCAAACTGGTTTGTGATCGATCGCACGGTTTTACCGTCCGGCATCATGGAAACCACGCTTCCCTGAACAGGCCGACAAGGAGAGAACTCGTGGACGACGTTCTGCGGCGCGCCCCGCTTTTCGCGGCGCTCGATGACGAGCAGGCCGCGGAGCTCCGCGCCTCGATGAGTGAGGTGACCCTCGCACGCGGCGACGCGCTGTTCCACGAGGGCGACCCGGGCGACCGCCTGTACGTGGTCACCGAGGGCAAGGTGAAGCTCCACCGCACCTCGCCCGACGGGCGGGAGAACATGCTGGCCGTCCTCGGCCCCGGCGAGCTGATCGGGGAGCTGTCGCTCTTCGACCCGGGACCGCGCACCGCGACCGCGAGCGCGCTCACCGAGGTCAAGCTCCTCGGTCTCGGGCACGGAGACCTGCAGCCCTGGCTGAACGCGCGCCCCGAGGTGGCCACCGCGCTGCTGCGCGCCGTCGCCCGCCGCCTGCGCAAGACCAACGACCAGATGTCCGACCTGGTCTTCTCCGATGTGCCGGGCCGTGTCGCCCGGGCACTCCTCGACCTGTCGCGCCGCTTCGGTGTGCAGTCGGAGGAGGGCATCCACGTGGTGCACGACCTGACGCAGGAAGAGCTGGCCCAGCTGGTCGGCGCCTCCCGCGAGACGGTCAACAAGGCACTCGCGGACTTCGCGGGCCGCGGCTGGCTGCGCCTCGAGGCGCGCGCCGTGATCCTGCTGGACGTGGAGCGGCTGGCCAAGCGGTCCCGCTGACGCCTCAGCCGCGTACGCGGCAGCGGAAAAGGCCCCACCCTCCGGTGGGGCCTTTTCCGTACGTACGCAAGGGCGGCCCCGATCAGATCAGGCCGTGCTCGGTCAGATACTCCAGCTGGGCCCGCACCGACAGCTCCGCGGCCGGCCAGAGGGAGCGGTCCACGTCCGCGTACACCGCCGCCACCACACCGGCAGGTGTCCGGTGTCCCGCCTCCACCGCCGTCTCGACCTGGGCCAGGCGGTGGGCACGATGGGCCAGGTAGAACTCGACGGCGCCCTGCGCGTCCTCGAGCACCGGCCCGTGCCCGGGGAGCACCGTGTGCACCCCGTCGTCGACCGTCAGCGAGCGCAGTCGCCGCAGGGTGTCGAGGTAGTCGCCGAGCCTGCCGTCCGGGTGGGCGACGAGGGTGGTGCCACGCCCGAGGATCGTGTCGCCCGTCAGTACGGCCCGGTCTGCGGGCAGGTGGAAGGACAGCGAGTCCGCCGTGTGCCCCGGGGTGGGGACGACACGGAGCTCGAGCCCTCCTGTGGTGATCACGTCGCCCGCCGTGAGCCCCTCGTCGCCCAGGCACAGCGCCGCATCCAGGGCGAGCACCTTCGTCCGGGTGAGTTCCGCGAACCGGGCGGCGCCCTCCGCGTGGTCCGGGTGTCCGTGCGTGAGGAGGGTGAGACCGACACGCCTGCCCGTCCTCGCCACCGTCTCGACGACGGCCCGCAGATGTACGTCGTCGAGGGGCCCCGGATCGATCACGACCGCGAGGTCGGAGTCCGGTTCCGCCACGATCCAGGTGTTCGTGCCGTCCAGGGTCATCGCCGAGGCGTTGGGCGCCAGCACGTTGAACGTGCGGGTGGTGGCGGGTCCGGAGAGGACACCGCCGCGGGGCTGTCCGGGCAGTGCTGCCGCGTCGCTCACGAGAGGCTCCCGTCCCTGCCGTCGTCCGCGGAAGGGGACGCGGCCGTGGGAATGTGCTTGGTGAACTCGTCATGCCCCGGCCAGCTCAGCACCAGCTCGTCACCCTCCATACGGGCCTCTGCCAGCACAGGGGCCAGGTCCTGGGATTCCGCTGCCCTCAACGCCTCCGCGGCCGTCCCGTGCGGCCTCAGCGCCCGCAGAGTGGCCACGGTGGGCGGCATCATCAGGAGTTCGCCCTTGTCGTAGCCGTCCGCGGCCTCACCGGGCCGGATCCACACCGTCCTGTCGGCCTCGGTGGAGGCGTTCCGGGTGCGCTGGCCCTCGGGGAGCGCGGCCACGAAGAACCAGGTGTCGTAGCGTCGCGGCTCGAAGGCCGGGGTGATCCAGCGTGCCCACGCGGCCAGCAGGTCGGAGCGCAGCACCAGGCCCCGGCGGTCCAGGAACGCAGCAAAAGAGAGGTCCCGGGCCACGAGCGCCTCGCGGTCGGCCTCCCAGTCGGCACCCGTGGTGTCGCTCACGACGGTGTCGGCGGTCGGACCGGCCAGCAGGACGCCCGCCTCCTCGTACGTCTCACGGACCGCGGCGCAGACGACGGCCTGCGCCTCGGCGGCCGTGTCCACGCCCAGACGGCCGGCCCAGGTGTCCAGGGACGGTCCCGACCAGCCCACGAGGTGGTCGTCGTCCCGCGGGTCGACCCCGCCACCCGGATAGGCGTACGCGCCGCCCGCAAATGCCATGGAGGTGCGTCGGCGGAGCATGTGGACGGCGGGACCGGCGGCGCCCTCCCCCGGCACGGCGTCCCGGAGGAGCATCACCGTGGCCGCCCGCCTGGGGGTCACGGCTGTCAGCTCGCCGCTGGCGAGGGCCCGGATCCGGGCGGGCCATTCCGGTGGGTACCACTGACCGTTCGACATGGCCGGAGGCTATCCGGAACCGCGCCGATGTTCGAGGGGCTCGGACATCAGTGTCCGCCCCTTACACACATGACGCGACGCGATCGTCCCGAACGCACGATCCCGCCCGGTCCTGGGACCGGGCGGGATCGACGGGGTGCGCGGGTCAGGCGTCGACGAGCTCGACCTGGACCTCCACCTCGACCGGTGCGTCCAGCGGCAGCACCGCGACGCCCACGGCGCTGCGGGCGTGCACGCCCTTGTCGCCCAGGACCGCGCCCAGCAGCTCGCTCGCACCGTTGATCACTCCGGGCTGCCCGGTGAAATCGGAGGCCGAGGCGACGAAGCCCACGACCTTCACGACCCGTGCGATCCGGTCCAGGTCGCCGGCGACCGACTTCACCGCAGCCAGGGCGTTCAGCGCGCAGGTCTTGGCCAGCTCCTTGGCCTCGTCCGGCGTCACCTCGGCGCCGACCTTGCCGGTCACCGCGAGCTTGCCGTCCACCATCGGGAGCTGGCCAGAGGTGTAGACGTACACCCCGGACCGCACCGCCGGCTGGTAGGAGGCCAGCGGCGGTACGACGTCCGGGAGCACCAGGCCGAGTTCGGTGAGCCTCGCCTCGACGGCGCCCGCCACTACGGCTTCTCCCGCTTCAGGTAGGCCACCAGCTGCTCGGGGTTGTTCGGGCCCGGAACGACCTGGACCAGCTCCCAGCCGTCCTCGCCCCAGGTGTCCAGAATCTGCTTGGTCGCGTGCACGAGAAGGGGCACAGTCGCGTATTCCCACTTGGTCATGAGCCGACTGTAATGCCTGGCACACACGGTCCCGTGCGTAGCCTGCCTGCTGACTGGTTAGGCTCGAAGACGTGAGCAGGTTCCAGGTCGTCAGCGGCAAGGGCGGGACCGGTAAGACCACGGTCGCCGCCGCACTCGCGCTCGCCCTCGCGACCGAGGGCAGGCGCACTCTCCTCGTGGAGGTCGAGGGCAGACAGGGCATCGCCCAGCTCTTCGAGTCCGATGCCCTCCCCTACGAGGAACGCAGGATCGCGGTGGCGCCCGGCGGCGGCGAGGTACACGCCCTGGCGATCGACGCCGAGCGCGCGCTCCTGGACTACCTCCAGATGTTCTACAAGCTGGGCAGTGCGGGCCGGGCGCTGAAGAAGCTCGGCGCCATCGACTTCGCCACCACCATCGCCCCGGGCGTCCGGGACGTCCTGCTGACCGGCAAGGCCTGCGAGGCCGTACGGCGCAAGGACAAGCAGGGCGCGTTCGTCTACGACTACGTGATCATGGACGCGCCCCCCACCGGTCGCATCACCCGCTTCCTCAACGTCAACGACGAGGTGGCGGGGCTGGCTCGCATCGGCCCGATACACAATCAGGCACAGGCCGTGATGCGGGTCCTGAAGTCGCCCGAGACCGCTGTCCACCTGGTGACGCTGCTGGAGGAGATGCCGGTCCAGGAGACCGCGGACGGCATCGCCGAGCTGCGGGCCGCCGAACTGCCCGTGGGCCGGGTCGTGGTCAACATGGTCCGGCCCCACCTCCTGGACGAGGACGCCCTGCGTACGGCGTCGGGAGGCCGCCGCAAGGAGATCGCGAAGGCCCTCACCCGGGCCGGCGTGACAGGTTCCGCCGGGCTGGTCCGGCCGCTGGTCGCGCAGGCCGCCGAGCACGCCCAGCGGGTCGGCCTGGAGCGCGAGCAGCGCGCGGTGCTGGCCGGCCTGGGGCTGCCCATGGCCGAGCTCCCGCTGATGGGCGAGGGCGTGAGCCCGTCCGCGCTGTACGAGCTGGCGGAGGAGTTCCGTAAACAGGGAGTCGGCGACGAGACCGCGGACGCGGCGGGGCGGGCGCCCCGGGGCGGGAAGCGACGCGGCTCCGGACGAGGGGTGGTGTCATGACGCCGAGCACGGACGGCGCACCGGGGCTGGAGACCGACGCGCTGCTGGACGACCCGGAGATCCGTATCGTCGTGTGCTGCGGATCCGGTGGCGTGGGCAAGACCACGACCGCGGCGGCGCTCGGGGTGCGGGCGGCCGAGCGAGGCCGCAAGGTCGTCGTCCTCACCATCGACCCGGCCCGCCGGCTCGCCCAGTCCATGGGCATCGACCGGCTGGACAACATCCCGCGGCGGGTCGAGGACATCGCGGGCGAGGGCGAACTGCACGCCATGATGCTCGACATGAAGCGCACCTTCGACGAGACCGTCGAGGCGCACACGGATGCCGAGCGGGCGCGCGCGATCCTGGAGAACCCCTTCTACCAGTCGCTCTCGGCCGGGTTCGCGGGCACGCAGGAATACATGGCGATGGAGAAACTCGGACAGCTGCGGGCCCGCGAGGAGTGGGATCTGATCATCGTCGACACCCCACCGTCCCGCTCCGCACTGGACTTCCTGGACGCGCCGAAACGTCTCGGCTCCTTCCTGGACGGGAAGTTCATCCGGCTGCTGATCGCACCGGCGAAGATCGGCGGACGGGCCGGGATGAAATTCCTCAACGTCGGCATGTCGATGATGACGGGGACGCTCGGCAAACTGCTCGGCGGACAGTTCCTGCGTGACGTACAGACCTTCGTCGCGGCGATGGACTCGATGTTCGGCGGATTCCGTACCCGGGCCGACGCGACGTACAAACTGCTCCAGGCGCCCGGCACGGCGTTCCTCGTGGTGGCGACGCCGGAGCGGGACGCGCTGCGGGAGGCCGCGTACTTCGTGGAACGGCTGGCCGCGGAGGAGATGCCGCTGGCCGGCCTGGTCCTCAACCGGGTGCACGGCAGCGAGGCCGCACGGCTCTCCGAGGAGCGGGCGCTGGCAGCCGCAGAAAATCTTGAAAGCGTCGGCATTGTGGATCAGACGGCAGGGAAGGCTGGCCTTGGTGACCCGGCGGACCCGGTGGCCGCCACCTCTCCCGAAGCCCCGGAGTCGCCGCTCCCTCCCGAGCACAGCAACGAACCCTCCACGCACGAGCCGACGCAGCACGATCCGCACGAGCATGACCGGACCTCAGGCACACAAGCACCTCACGGTCGTGGCCGAAAGTCCCCTGACCCGTCCGGGCCACCCATGCACACGGAAGCAGACAGGCACGGCACGACCGCCACGGACGCCATGTCCGTCGAGGTGTCCGTCGAGGTGTCCGTCGAGCAGTTGACCGCAGGCCTGCTGCGACTGCACGCCGAGCGGATGCAGGTGGTCGCACGCGAGCAGCACACCCGCGACAGCTTCACCACGCTCCACCCCGAGGTCCTGGTGACCGAGGTGGCCGCGCTTCCCGGTGACGTGCACGACCTGGCGGGCCTCAGGGCCGTGGGGGAACTGCTCGCGACCGGTTCCGCTTCCCCCCCGGCCGGAGCTTCGTAGCGACCCTCCCGGCGCCCATGGGCAGCCCGTCCGCCTACCCCACGGCGGCGAACGTCTCGTGCAGTTCCTCGTCGTGCAGTCCGTCGTCGTCCAGACCCACTGCTGCCGGCAGCATGCCTGTGGACCGCTCGTACTCACTGCGTGCGGTCTCCAGCAGGCGACGCCAGGACGTGACGGTGGGCCGTCGGCGCAGCAGTGCGCGGCGCTCCCGCTCCGTCATTCCACCCCACACGCCGAATTCGACGCGATGGTCCAGCGCGTCGGCCAGGCATTCGGTCCGCACCGGGCAACCGGTGCACACCGCCTTGGCCCTGTTCTGCGCTGCCCCTTGTACGAACAATTCATCCGGATCGGTAGTGCGGCAGGCTGCCTGCGCACTCCAGTCGGTTACCCAGCCCATCCCGGCGCCGTCCTCTCCCGAATCGAGGCTCCCCCACGGCGACAGCGGCATATTCACCGTTGCCAGTTGAGGACGTTACGGAAGGTGGCGACAGCACAACACCCCCTTCGGGCCCAATCTTGGATGGCCCGAACGGACTATGCGTATGCGGCAGATCACCCAGAGGAGTGACGGGAGGACATGCGTGACCATCCCGACGGAATCGGGACAGAAACCGCAAGTCGCAACGGACATTCAGCTACACACGAGGCGAATTCGGGAGCGCCTCGGCAGGTGGCCGAATTCCGTTGAGGACCGTGCAGGGGGGTTGTTGCACATTCGGACTGCTGTGACAGTTGGGAGCAGCTTAGGCCAACGCCTGTACGCATGTCCGGCGAATGAGAACGTAGGCTGCCCCCATGCCAAAGAAGCGCTCAGGCGGGGGTCTCACGACGACCCAGCAGGCCGCCAAGTTCCTCGGTGTCGCCGCACTCTCCGGAGCTGTGCTGGCCGGCATCGCACTGCCGGCCGCCGGCGCACTGGGGCTCGCAGCCAAGGGAACGGTAGAGGGGTTCGACGAGATCCCCTCGAACCTCAAGACCCCGCCGCTGAGCCAGCGGATCAAGATCCTCGACAACGAGGGCGGGCTGATCGCGACGGACTACTCGCGCGACCGGACCGTCGTCCCGCTCAAGAACATCTCGCCGTACATGCAGGACGCGATCGTCGCGATCGAGGACTCACGCTTCTACGAACACGGTGCGGTGGACCTCAAGGGCATCCTGCGCGCGATGAACCGCAACGTGCAGGAGGGCGGCGCCTCCCAGGGCGCCTCCACACTCACTCAGCAGTACGTGAAGAACGTCTTCGTGGAGGAGGCGGGCGACGACCCGGAGAAGGTCGCCGAGGCCACCCAGCAGACCCTGGGCCGCAAGGTCCGCGAGCTGAAGTACGCGATCCAGGTCGAGGAAGAGCTCGGCAAGAAGAAGATCCTGGAGAACTACCTCAACATCACGTTCTTCGGGCAGCAGGCCTACGGCGTCGAAGCCGCCTCGCAGCGCTACTTCTCCAAGCACGCCAAGGACCTGAAGCTGGAGGAGGCGGCCATGCTGGCCGGCCTCGTCCAGTCGCCGACCCGCTACGACCCGGTCAACGACGCGGAGGAGGCGACCAAGCGCCGCAACATCGTGCTGCAGCGCATGGCGGCCGTCGGCACCATCTCGCAGGACGAGGCCGACAAGGCCGTCGCGGCCCCCCTCCAGCTGAAGGTCAGTAAGCCGAACAGCGGTTGCATCACGGCCGTCAGCGGCGCCGGATTCTTCTGCGACTACGTGCGCAAGACCGTCCTGACCGACCCGACCTTCGGAAAGACCCCGGAGGAGCGCTCGAAGCTCTGGGCCCTCGGCGGCCTGACCGTCAAGACCACTCTCTCGCCGCGCGCGCAGAAGGCTGCCGACGAGGCCGCGACCTCGAAGGTCAACAAGGACGACAAGGTCGCCGCCTCGGTGGTGCAGGTCGAGCCCGGTACCGGGAAGATCCTTTCGATGGGCCAGTCCAGGCCCTACGGCCTCGACCAGAAGAAGAACGAGACGGTCCTGAACCTCGCCGCCAGCAACAAGATGGGCGGCAGCACCTACGGCTTCCAGGTCGGCTCGACCTTCAAGCCGATCACCGCCGCCGCGGCACTGGAGAAGGGCATCAACCCGGCGCAGAGTTACAGCTCCGACTGGAAGATCTCGGTGCCGATGAACTCCTACCGGAACTGTGCGGGATCGCCTGTCGGAAGCGGGAACTGGGACCTCCAGAACGAGATGGAGTCCGAGAAGGGCGCCTTCGACATGACGAGCGCGCTCGGCAAGTCGATCAACACCTACTTCGCCAAACTGGAGCAGCAGGCCGGACTGTGCGAGACGGTCACCATGGCGAAGAAGCTCGGTTACGAGCGGGGTGACGGCAAGCCCGTCTCGGACAACAACCCGTCGATCACCCTGGGCGGCACCGAGAGCACCCCGCTCGGCATGGCCGCCGCGTACGCGGCGTTCGCCAACCGCGGCACGTTCTGCACGCCGATCGCCATCGAGGCCATCACGGACTCGAACGGCAAGAAGATCGCCGTACCCGAGTCCTCGTGCTCGCGGGCGATGAGCGAGAAGACGGCCGACACGATCAACCAGATGCTCAAGGGTGTCGTCGAGGACGGAACCGGCACCCAGGCCGGCTTGACGGACCGCGACAACGCGGGCAAGACAGGTACCACCAACGACCGCGTGGACGCCTGGTTCGTCGGCTACACGCCGAATCTGTCCACGGCCGTGTGGGTGGGTGCGGACGTGGGCAAGAAGGTGCCGATGTACAACATCACCATCGGCGGCCAGTACTACGACAAGGTCTGTGGTGGCTGCCTTCCCGGTCCCATCTGGAAGACAGCGATGACCGGTGCGCTGAACGCCTCGGAGACCCCGTCCTTCAACCCGGTCTCGGTGCCGCGCGCCAAGGAGAAGGGGAAGGACAAGGACAAGGGCCGCGGCGGGAACACGGGCGGCGGGAACAAGCCCGGCGGCGACCCCATCGGCGGTATCACCCTGCCGCCCGGCTTCATCGGCGGGAACGACGGCGGGCGCGGTGGCGGGAACGGTCGCTGACCGCCGGGTCACCCGATGACGTCATGAAGTGAAGGAGGGGAGCCCCCGGCCGGGGGCTCCCCTCCTTCATGCACCGGCCTCTCAGCCCGCGAGCAGCTTCTTCACCGTGGCGGCGACCCGGCCGCCCTCGGCGAGCCCTGCCACCTTCGGGTTGACGATCTTCATGACGGCGCCCATCGCACGCGGTCCCTCGGCGCCGGCGGCCTTCGCCTCCTGGACGGCCTGCACGACGATCGCGTTCAGCTCGTCGTCGGAGAGCTGCTTGGGCAGGTACGCGTCGAGCAACTCGCCCTCGGCCCTCTCCCGCTCGGCCTGCTCCGTCCGACCGCCCTGCGCGAAGGCCTCGGCCGCCTCGCGGCGCTTCTTCGCCTCCTTGGCGATCACCTTCTGCACCTCGTCGTCGGAGAGCTCGCGCGACGTCTTGCCGCTGACCTCCTCCTTGGTGATCGCGGTCAGGGTGAGCCGGAGGGTGGACGAGGTGAGCTCGTCACGCGCCTTCATGGCCGTGGTGAGGTCTTCCTTGAGCTTGGACTTGAGCGTGGTCATGCGGCGATTGTGACAGGTACGGGGCACCCGCCGCCCGCCTGTTTTCGTCCCACCGCATCGTTTCTGCGACGATGGGCCCATGCGCGCACGCTACGGAGTACCCCTGAAAGTCACGGCAGTCGGCGCAGCGGTCGGTGCCGCCGGTCTCGTGTACGCGGCCGGATTCGAGGCACGATCCTTCCGCCTCCGCCGGATCGCGATTCCCGTACTCCCGCAAGGGGCACGCCCATTGCGCGTACTCCAGATCTCCGACGTCCACATGGTGAGCGGCCAGCGCAAGAAGCGCGCCTGGCTGCAGTCGCTGGCGGGTCTGCGCCCGGACTTCGTGGTGAACACCGGCGACAACCTCTCCGACCCTGAGGCGGTGCCCGAGTTGCTCGACGCGCTCGGCCCGCTGATGGAGTTCCCCGGGGTGTACGTCTTCGGTTCCAACGACTACTACGGCCCGAAGCTCCGCAATCCGGTCCGCTATCTCCTGGAGAAGACTCAGGGCAAGCACGGCCTCAACGGAAACGCGCCGGCGGTCGATGTCGTCCACAACCCCTGGGAGCCGATGCGGGACGCCTTCGACGAGGCCGGCTGGCTGAACCTCTCCAACACCAGGGGCCGGATCAAGGCCGACGGACTGGAGATCGCCTTCACCGGCCTGGACGACCCCCACATCAAGCGGGACCGTTACGCCGAGGTCGCCGGTGGCCCCGAGACGGGCGCGGACCTCTCGATCGGTGTGGTCCACGCCCCGTACCTGCGCTCCCTTGACGCCTTCACGGCGGACGGTTACCCCCTGATCCTGGCCGGTCACACCCACGGCGGGCAGCTCTGCATCCCCTTCTACGGCGCTCTCGTCACCAACTGCGACCTGGACACGGACCGAGTGAAGGGCCTCTCCGACCACACGGTCGGCGAGCGGCGCGCCTACCTCCACGTCTCGGCGGGCTGCGGCACGAACCGCTACACCCCGGTCCGCTTCGCCTGCCCGCCCGAGGCGACCCTGCTGACGCTGACGCCCCGCGACTGAGGCGTCCACCCGGGCACAAAAAACCGGATTTCGCCTCCGGGCGCCAGTGGGCTAAAGTAATCGATGTCGCCGGGACACTCGGTGGACATCGGGGTGTAGCGCAGCTTGGCAGCGCGCTTCGTTCGGGACGAAGAGGTCGTGGGTTCAAATCCCGCCACCCCGACAGCTGAAACACCAGGTCAGGGGCTGATCCACTTAGTGGATCAGCCCCTGAGTGGTTTCCGGGGGCATTCGGGAGCCGGAGGCCGGCCGCGGAGCAGCCAGGCCAGGGCGGGCCGGGGCGGAGACGATCGGGGCGTCGCCGAAGCACTCGCGGGAGAGGCCCCGCACCCGGCTGCCGTCCAGGTGCGGGGCGAGCAGTTCGACGAGGTCGACGTCACCGGGAGGGGGAGTCGCCTGCGGCTCCTCGTGAGGAGGGGCCGCCTGTCGGAGCTGTCTGCTCGGGCCGCGGGAAGACGATGCCGTCGAAGATCTTTCGTGCGGTACGCACCACGGCGGTACGACCGGCCGTGGGGGTACCGTCCGCACCGGTCCCGATACCGGCCTCGATGTCGAGGAACCCGGTGGGGTGCTCGATGCGCAGCCGGTCCCCGTGGGCGGGGAGGCGGGCGATGCCCTCGGCGACGCTGCCCGGGACGCGCAGCCCGGCGGCGACGCCGGCCGCGCCGAGGACGCCTATGGAGGTGTGGCAGCGGTGCGGGATGAAGGTACGGGTCGTCACCGCGCCGTCACCGGCGGGCGGGGCCAGCAGGCTGATTTTCGGTACCGTCGCGTCCCGGACGTCGCCGAGGCCCATGAGAGGGCCCGCTTCGAGCCGGATCCTCTCGATGCGGTCGCGGAGGGCGGTGTCGTCCTCGAGCTCCTGCGGAGTCTCGTAGCCCGTGATGTCCAGGGCGTGGGCCGGGACGAGTACGGTCGGCATCCCGTTGTCGACGCAGGTCACCGGCGTCCCGGCGATGACCTCGCGGGCCCGGCCGGTGGGCAGCAGAGGACTGGCGCCCTGCTCGAACTCGATCAGCACCGGCGCGGCGGTCCCAGGGACCCCGGAGATCCGCGCAGTCCCCGTGTAGTCGACGCGCCCCCCGGGGGTGGGAAAGGTTGCCGTGGCCAGGTCACCGGTGTTGACCATCCTGATGCGGACGGAAGTGTGCCCGTCCACGGCGGTGACCAGGGCCCGTTCCACGGCGAAGGGGCCGATCCCGGCGAGCAGGTTGCCGCAGTTCTGACGGTCGGACACCTCCGCTGCGTCGACGGCGACCTGGAGGAACAGATAGTCCACATCGACGTCCGGGTCGTCCGGTACGGAGATGATCGCGACCTTGCTGGTGAGCGGGTGCGCCCCGCCCAGGCCGTCGACCTGGCGCGGGTCGGGGCTGCCCATGATCCGCAGGAGCAGACCGTCACGGGCGGCCGCATCCCGCGGCAGGTCGTCGGCCAGGAAGTAGGCGCCTTTCGACGTGCCGCCCCGCATCAGGAGGCAGCGCACCTCTGCCGGCCCCCCGGTCACGCCCCGGCCTCCCGCGCGTGGTCCTCGTACGAGGTGTACCGCACACCGAGAGCGCCGAGCTTCTCCCGCAGTCCGTACCGGTCAAGGCCGAGTCGGCCTTCCAGGAAGTCAGCGCGCGCGTCGGCCTCCTTGGCCTCCCGCGCCTCGGACGCCTCGGCGGTCCGGCGGGCGCGTTCGCGGGGCACGACCACCACGCCGTCGTCGTCGGCGACGATGACGTCACCGGGACGGATCACCTGGCCCTCGATGACGACCGGTACGTTGACCGAACCGCCGGTAGCCTTCACGGTGCCCTGGGCCGAGACGGCCTTCGCCCACCCGGCGAAGCCCATGTCGCGCAGTTCCTGGGTGTCGCGGATGCCCGCGTTGATCACGATGCCGCGCACCCCTCGCCTACGCAGTGCGGTGGCGAACAGTTCCCCGAACATACCGTCGGTGGAGGGTGAAGTGGTGGTGACGACGAGGACGTCGCCCTCGCCGCACTGCTCGACCGCCGCGTGGATCATGAGGTTGTCGCCGGGCCAGCTGAGCACGGTCACCGCACTGCCCGCGATCCGTACGCCCTCCTGGATCGGGCGCAGCCCGGGGCCGAGCAAGCCGGTGCGTCCCATTGCCTCGCTCACGGTGGCGACGCCGTATTCGGCAAGTGCCTCGACGTCCCCCGGGTCCGCCCTCGGCGGACCGGTGACGATGACGCCGCTCATGCCGACCGCTCCGCGATCCGGGCCGTGTCGGTTGTCATGGCTGAACTCTCCTTACGGGGAACGGGGCTTCATACCCACCGGCACGGCGCAGCAGTGCACGCGGTGCGTCAATCAGATGGTGCGTGTCACCGCGCGGTGCCTCGACCACGCTCGCCAAGTGGGAGCGAGTGGCCGCCTGGGCCGCCTGCGGCTCCCCGGCCCTGATCGCGTCGATCAACGGCCAGGTGTTCACCCAGGGACTGCTGGAAGCGTCCGGGCCTCAGGACGAGGGAGCCTATGACGCACCAGTTGGCCGTTCGGTCGCTCCAGGAGCGAGACGGCCGCCTGCCGGCCGGTGAGCTCCATTACCGGGCAACGCAGTTCATGGTTCAGGGCGGAGAGGAGCATGGGATCGCCACCGGCGACGCCTTGGCCATGGCCCCGCCGATCCCTGCGTGCCGGTCCAGCCGCTCGTCGCGACGGCCGCCTTGGCAGCGCGGAGGACTTCCAGGGCCCTGCGGAACTCGGTGATCGCGACGGCCTGGTCTGACGCTCACCACGCGCCCCACTGGCCGGATCAGCTTGTTGCGGCATCGTCGCTCCCCTGACTGATTGCATGTCGAACCTAAATCCAGACCAAGGCAATTGTCAACAATTTTGTTGGACATATTGCGGCGACTGAGACGAGACCCAAGCGCGACCCGCAACGCACCGTGGGCCCGGCCCTCTCCTGGGAGAGGGGCCGGGCCCACGGCGTGCCGGGCGGCACGAGGACGACGTGACGACATCCGCCGCCGGAGGTGGATCAGACGGCAGCCGTGGCACCTTCGGCGACCTGGCGGATCACCTCGGTCAGCGAGGTGACGACCTCGGCGTCGTCCGCCGGGTGGAGCTCGGCGAAACGGGTCACGGAGCCAGGGATGGAGAGCTTGGCCTCGGCCAGGACGGCCCCGCCCGCGAGACCGGCCGCCTTACGGGCCTCGTCCTGTGCCCACACGCCACCGAACTGCCCGAAGGCGGTGCCGACCACGGCGACGGGCTTGGCGGTCATGGCGCCGGCGCCGTACGGGCGGGACAGCCAGTCGATCGCGTTCTTCAGCACAGCCGGCATGGTGCCGTTGTACTCGGGCGAGAAGAGCAGGAACGCGTCGGACCGGCCGGCCGCCGCGCGCAGCTGGGCGGCGGCAGCGGGGACGCCACCCTCGACGTCGATGTCCTCGTTGTAGAAGGGGACGTCGACGAGACCCTCGTACAGCTCGACTTCGACGCCCTCGGGCGCGTGCTTGACGGCCGCCTCGGCGAGCTGCCGGTTGTGGGAGCCGGCGCGGAGGCTGCCGACGAGGGCGAGGATGCGTACAGACATGGGGGAAGCTCCCGGGAGACGGAGACTGAAGAAGTAAGCGGACCACGGTCCGTTTAAAGTTGTACCACCTAAACGGACCGTGGTCCACTTATCCTTCGCGGCGCTACCCTGGCGTCATGGCCGCTTCCCTTCCCCCGCTGCCCGGGCCGACCGCCCTCCGTGAGGTGCGTCCGGATCTAGCGCTCGTCACCGTCGGCCAACCCGCGCAACTGCGGGCGGACGCGGCACGCAACCGGGCGCTCCTGCTGGACGCGGCATCCCGCCTCCTGGCTCACTGCGGGGCGGCGAACCTCACGATGGAATCGGTGGCCGCCGCCGCCGGAGTCGGCAAGGGCACCGTCTTCCGGCGCTTCAAGGACCGCGCCGGTCTGCTCATCGCACTCCTCGACCACCGGGAGTCCCTGCTGCAGGCCGCCTTCCTCTCCGGACCGCCCCCCATGGGTCCCGGCGCCCCCGCCGCGGAGCGGCTGCACGCCTTCGGCCCCGCGGTGATGCGCCACGAACTGGACCACCACGAGCTGATCCTGGCCTCCCGCACCGACCCGTTGCGCGCCTACGCCGTGCCCGCGTACCGGCTGCGCCTCAGCCATATCGCCATGCTGCTGCGCGAGGCGCGCGCGGAGGGCGAACGGGAGCTCGTCGCGCACACTCTGCTGGGTTCGGTCGACGCCACTCTCGTCCATCACCTGACGTGCGACCGCGGCATGCGCATCGAACAGCTGGAGCAGGGCTGGCACGATCTCGTCACACGGCACGGGGTGGCACGCTGACGGCTGCCACGTCGTGCCCCGCACGCACCTGGATCAGGGCATGCGTGCCACTGGTGCGCCACTCGAGGCCGGACCGGTCCAGGCCTTCGACGGTCCTCGGGTCCAGGCCCACAACGACGTCGGACTTCAGCGTGCGCAGCGCGGCGACGGCCCCCGGAAAGTACGCCGTGAGATCGGCGAACGACGTGGTCGCC
The DNA here is from genome assembly GCF_040630715.1 of Streptomyces sp. NPDC005752. Taxonomy (NCBI): domain Bacteria; kingdom Bacillati; phylum Actinomycetota; class Actinomycetes; order Kitasatosporales; family Streptomycetaceae; genus Streptomyces; species Streptomyces sp. NPDC005752. Next base: position 145,843 of record NZ_JBEXYB010000007.1, read on the forward strand.
GGCCACAGCCGGTCGCCGACCAGCCGCCGGTAGTTGAGGTCCCCCTTGAGGACGGTCAGCGTCACGGCGCCCAGCTCCGCCCGGAGATCCCCGGGCATCCGCTCGTACGGGAACGGGGCGCAGAAGAACGCGTGCGTACGCACTTCGAGCCGACCGGACCCCATGGCCTCCCGGACGCGTCTGCCGATCGCGCCGGCTTCTCCGGGAGCGCCGCTCAGCCGGCGCAGGCAGTCGACGACGTCGGCCGTCATCGCGTCGGAGACGTAGTACGGGCGGGGCTTCACATAGAGCAGCACCCGGCCTGCGCGTCCGTGGTCGAGCATGTGGTCGATCAGGACGAGGTCGGGGATGAGCTCGCGGCCCGTGTTGTCGGCGATGACGGCGACGGTGGCCCGGGACTTCGGCGGCAGGAGCGCCCAGAGCGCCGCGCTGTCGTCGGCGACCAGACCGGGGACGGCTTCGGCCGGGGCGGATTCGCCTGCCGGGGTGGAATCGCCTGCCGGGGCGCGGAAGCCGAGATCGGCACGGTTACCCCAGAGCGACCCCTGGAGGAGAGCTGTCGCCCGCTCCGCTGCGGGGGCGCCCACGAGGTCGTCCAGGGAGCGGAGTTCCTGCTCGACGAGGTCGCCGCCCAGTTCGGCTCGTTTGAAGGGGGCGAAGGGATCGACGCCCTGCCAGGGGCCTTCGTCCAGATAGCCGACGGCTCCCAGGAGCCTGCGGTAGAAGTAGCTCTCGGCCCAGAGGAACGGGGCGTCGAACCAAGGCTGTCCGAAGTGCTCCGGTCCCCGCGCCAGCCAGAGCTCACGGTCGGAGCTCCCGGGGCCGAGCGGTTCGACGACGCCGTGGGCGATCTCGTGCAGCAGGTCGTCCAGGGCGCGGTGCTGCCGAGGCCCGTACGGGAAGGCCTCCCGCACCTGCTCCATGAGCGCCGGATGACGCTCGGCCATGACGCCCCGGGCGAAGCTGCCCGGCTCCCGGCAGGTGATCACAGGAGGGAGGCCATGGCCCCCCGCGGTCCCGGAAGTCGCTCGCGTATCGCCCATGCGCCCCAGTCTGCCCGGTGGGGCAGGTCCGCATCCCGCAGCGGAAGCGCGAGTCCACCGCCCGTGTGCGCGAGGCGGTCAACGGCCGTGACCGAACCGGCACATGGGCGGCCCGGAGCCTGGTTACGATGTACAGCGGCTCAGATCACTTACCCCAGGAAAGGGAACCCGCACCCATGCCGGCCGAGACGTTCGAGTTTCAGGTAGAAGCGCGCCAGCTCCTGCAGATGATGATCCATTCGATTTACTCGAACAAGGATGTCTTCCTGCGTGAGCTCATTTCCAATTCCTCGGACGCGCTGGACAAGCTGCGACTGGAAACGCTCCGCGACGACGCACTCCAGGCAGACTCGTCCGACCTCCATATCGCCATTGAAACCGACCAGGATAAGCGCACGCTGACCGTGCGCGACAACGGCATCGGAATGTCGCACGACGAGGTCGTGCAGTTGATCGGGACGATTGCCAATTCCGGTACGGCGAAGTTCCTCCAGGAACTGAAGGAAGCCAAGGACGCCACCGCATCCGAGGAACTCATCGGACAGTTCGGTGTCGGGTTCTATTCGAGCTTCATGGTCGCCGACGAGGTCACCCTGCTGACCCGGCGCGCGGGCGAGGAAACGGGCACGCGCTGGCAGTCCAGCGGTGAGGGCACCTACACCGTCGAGTCCGTCGACGACGCGCCCCAGGGCACGTCGGTCACGCTGCGACTCAAGCCCGAGGACACCGAGGACAAGCTCTTCGACTACACGTCGCCCTGGAAGATCAGGGAAATCGTCAAGCGCTACTCGGACTTCATCACCTGGCCCATCCGCATGGCTTCGGAGGGCGAGGAGGGCGCCGAACCCGGTACCGAGACGGTCAACTCGATGAAGGCCCTGTGGGCCAGGTCGAAGGACTCCGTGACCGATGAGGAGTACAGCGAGCTGTACAAGCACATCAGCCACGACTGGACCGAACCCCTCGAAACCATTCGCATGCAGGCGGAGGGCACCTTCGAATACCAGGCCCTGCTCTTCCTGCCGTCTCACGCACCGCAGGACCTGTTCATGCAGGACCACAAGCGCGGTGTTCAGCTCTATGTGAAGCGCGTATTCATCATGGATGACTGCGAAGCTCTCATGCCGACGTATCTCCGCTTCGTGAAGGGTGTCGTCGACGCACAGGACCTTTCGCTCAATGTGTCGCGTGAGATCCTCCAGCAGGACCGCCAGATCGAAATGATGCGGCGTCGCCTTGTCAAGAAGGTGCTGTCGACGGTGAAGGACCTGAGGTCCGGCGCCCCCGAGAAGTACGCCACCTTCTGGAAGGAATTCGGCCGGGTCCTGAAGGAAGGGCTGTTCCAGGACTTCGAGAACCGCGACGCGATCCTCGAGATCTCCTCCTTCGCCTCGACCCAGGACGAGGAGGGGCTCACCACTCTGCGCTCGTACGTGGAGCGGATGAAGGAGGGCCAGGAGCAGATCTACTTCATGACCGGCGAATCGCGTGCGGCCATGGAGAGTTCGCCCCACATGGAGGCCTTCCGCGCGAAGGGCTTCGAGGTCCTCCTGCTGACCGACCCCGTCGACGAGGTCTGGGTCCAGTCCGTCCCCGAGTTCGACGGCAAGCCTCTCCAGTCGATCGCCAAGGGCGAGGTCGACCTCGACACCGACGAGGAGAAGAAGGAGGTCGAGGCCGAGCGTGAGAAGCAGCAGGAGGAGTACGCCGGCCTGCTGACCTGGATGACGGAGCAGCTCGGTGACACCGTGAAGGAGGTACGCCTCTCGTCACGGCTGACCGTCTCACCGGCGTGCATCGTCTCGGACACGCACGATGTCACCCCGGCGCTGGAGAACATGTACCGCGCGATGGGCCAGGAGGTGCCGCAGATCAAGCGCATCCTCGAACTCAACCCGTCGCACGGACTGATCAGCGGGCTGAACAAGGCGTACGCCGAGCAGAGCGGCGAAGCGGGTAGCGGTACCGAACTGGCCGAGACGGCCGAGCTCGTCCACGGACTGGCACTTCTCTCGGACGGTGGCGAGCTGAGCGATCCCTCGCGCTTCAGCAAGCTGATGGCGGACCGTCTGGAGCGCACGCTCTAGCCCCGGCCATCCCCTCACTGCGGCCGCCAGGTTTCCTGGCGGCCGCAGTCATGTGCGGTGCGAGGGGAGTTGTGAAGGCGGCACGGCGACGGCAGCGGGCGCTCCCCCGAAGGGTCGGGCGCCGCCATCGAGGTGACCGGGCGGTGCCTCCAAGGGTGCCGGGGAGACCCACAACTTCACCATTTCGGGGTCCCGTTGAAGGTTTATCTACGCGCGGAGCATCGCCTGCCGAACGATCCTTCGGGCATATCAGACGACTTTCCCCGCGGCCATTACCGCCGAGTACCGGAAGCTGCTACAAACGTGCTCGCCCCACGAACTCCCCACTCATCCCCCACGTTTCGAAGGGCTGGCAGCCATGTCAGTACGTACCTTCCGGGCATCTCTCTCCACCCTGGCGATCGCCGCCGTGGCCATACTCGGCTTCGCCCAACCAGCATCTGCGGCAGGCGGGAACTACGTCGCTCTCGGTGACTCCTACTCCTCCGGAGTGGGCGCAGGGAGCTACACCTCGGAGAGCGGCGACTGCAAGCGCAGCACCAACGCGTATCCCTATCTCTGGAAGAACGCGAACGCTCCGTCGTCATTCGCGTTCGTCGCCTGCTCGGGTGCGACCACGTCCTCCGTGTCGAGCGGCCAGCTGGGCGCGCTGAGCTCGTCGACCACGCTCGTCAGCCTCACGGCCGGCGGCAACGACGTCGGGTTCGCAGACGTCATGCAGACGTGTGTCCTGCAGAGCGAGGCCACCTGCGTGAACCGGGTGAACACGGCGGTCTCCCAAATGCAGAACTCGCTGCCGGGAAGTCTCGACTCCCTGTACACGGGGATCCGCTCGCGTGCTCCGCAGGCCCATGTGGTGGTCCTGGGATACCCGCGCTTCTACAAGCTGTCGGGCACCTGCATCGCCGGGCTGACGGAGACCGAGCGCGGGGCCATCAACAACGCCTCGGACGTGCTGAACGGGGTGCTCGCCAAGCGGGCGGCCAACGCGGGATTCACCTTCTCCAGCGTGGTCGACGAGTTCACCGGGCACGAGCTCTGCTCCGGTGACGCGTGGATCCACAGCGTGTCCATCCCGGTCACCAACTCCTACCACCCCAAGGCCGTCGGGCAGTCCAACGGCTATCTGCCGGCCTTCCGCTCCGCGGCGTAACGCGCGTAGAACGGCCCGTCCGTCGCTCGCCGTGCCACCGTCCTCCGGCCTGTCGGAGGGCGGTGGCGTCAAGCGCGGCCGGGTCTCTCCGGGGGGCTGCGGACTCAGTACCGCTCGACCAGGTGCTCCCGGCCTGCCGGGGGCTCGTAGGGCTCCGGCCAGAAGTCCGTCACTCCGGCGATCCTGCCGTCCGCGTCGAACGTGAAGAAGTGGATGGCGTGCATCTCCTCGTGTCCGACCGTCACCAGCGTCCGGACGGCGGCCTGCCGGGCCTCCCCGTCGGCCACGATCCGCTCAGTCCGGACATGCCAGTCGCCCGGATACTCGCGGTTGAACCTGACGTAGCGCTCCTTGCCGAGAACACGCTCACGGCTCTGCGGCAGCTCGTACACCACGTCGTCGGCGAGGGTGGCCGAGAAGGCTTCCCAGTCGCGGGCGCCGGCCGCGGCCCAGTAGGCCTCCACCGCCGCCCGCACCTCTGCCGTCCCCCACACCCTGCCCGCACCGCCGGCCGTTTCAGTCATGGCCCCGAGTGTGGCCCCCGCCTCTGACAATCGGGCGGGCGCCGTCCCGTTCAGTCGCTGCCGGGCCGTGACGCCCTGAGCGAATGGATCATCGTGATGCGCTCGAGCCCGCGCAAGGCCTCCTTGACTGCCGGGAAGGTGTCCAGATCGTAGTGGTCACCGGCCGCGTGAATCGCTACGCGCTCGCCCCGGCGGGCACGGTCGGCCTCGTGCCGGTCGTCGGGATCGGTGAGTACGTGCGAGAAGTTACCCACAGGCTGGGGGCGCGTGCGAACAGTTATCCACAGGCTGCCCGGCGGAGTGGCCACATCGGGTTGGATGGGGGCATGAGCGACACACAGAACGACGCGTCCGTACCAAAGCGGGACCCGGAGCCGCCGCAGTGGGAGCAGCGTTTCCGCGCTGCACGGGTGTCCCTGCCCGACTGGGCCGAGGACGCTCCCCACCGCGCGCTCTTCGTCTCCAACGCCACCGGCACCTACGAGCTGTACGCCTGGGACCGGGTGACCGGCGGGCAGCGCCAGGTGACCGACCGGCCGAACGGGACGACCGACGGAGTGCTGACCCCCGACGGCGAGGCGATCTGGTGGTTCGCCGACACCGACGGCGACGAGTTCGGCGTGTGGATGCGGCAGCCCTTCGGCGGGGGTCCGGACGAGCTGGCCGCGCCCGGTCTGGAAGCCTCGTATCCGGCCGGACTCGCGATCGGCAGGGACGGCACGGCAGTGGTCGGACGCTCGACGGACGAGGACGGCACCACGGTGCACCTGGTGCCCGCCGGGGCGGAGCCGAGCGAGATCTACCGGCACCGGGAGTCCGCCGGGGTCGGCGACCTCTCCCACGACGGAACCCTGATCGCACTGGAACACACGGAGCACGGCGACGCGATGCACTCCGCACTGCGGGTGGTGCGCCCCGACGGTTCGACGGTCGCCGAGCTGGACGACACCGAGGGAGGCACCAAGGAGCTGGGCCTGTCGGTGCTGGCCTTCGCCCCCGTGGCCGGTGACACCCGGCTGCTGATCGGGCATCAGCGGCGCGGGCGGTGGGAGCCGATGATCTGGGACCCGGTTGCGGGGACACAGACTGACCTGCCGGTCGATCTGCCCGGTGACGTGGGAGCCGAATGGTATCCGGACGGATCCGCGCTGCTGATCGAGCACAGCTTCGAGGCACGCAGCGAGCTGTGGCGTTACGAGCCGGGCGCCGCGGGACCGGTGCGGGTCGAGACCCCCTCCGGGACGGTGTCGGGCGCCACGGCCCGCCCGGACGGCACGGTGGAGTATCTGTGGTCGTCCGCCGCGCAGCCTCCCGCCGTACGGTCCACGTCGGGCTCCGTCGTCCTCGACCCGCCGGGCGCGAAGGCTCCGGCCTCGGTACCGGTGCGGGATGCCTGGGTGGACGGGCCGGGAGGGCGTATCCACGCCCTGGTTCAGACTCCGGCCACGGGTGACGGGCCGTTCCCCACGGTCTTCGAGATACACGGAGGTCCCACCTGGCACGACAGCGACGCCTTCGCATCGGGGCCCGCCGCGTGGGTGGACCACGGCTTCGCCGTCGTGCGCGTCAACTACCGCGGCTCGACGGGCTACGGGCGAGCCTGGACGGACGCGCTCAAGCACCGGGTCGGGCTGATCGAGCTGGAGGACGTGGCGGCCGTGCGCGAGTGGGCGGTGAAGTCAGGGCTCGCCGACCCCGACCGGCTGGTGCTGTCCGGTGGTTCGTGGGGCGGCTACCTGACCCTGCTCGGGCTCGGTACGCAGCCGGACGCCTGGGCCCTCGGACTGGCGGCGGTCCCGGTCGCCGACTACGTGACCGCCTATCACGACGAGATGGAAGCGCTGAAGGCGATGGACCGCACACTGCTGGGCGGGACCCCGGAGGAGGTTCCCGAGCGCTTCGAGGCCTCCTCCCCGCTGACCTATGTGGACGCCGTGCGCGCTCCGGTCTACATCTCCGCCGGCGTCAACGATCCACGCTGCCCGATCCGTCAGGTGGAGAACTACGTGGACCGCCTCGCGGCCCGGGGCGCGGTCCACGAGGTCTACCGCTACGACGCGGGGCACGGCTCACTCGTCGTGGAGGAGCGGATCAAGCAGGTGCGACTGGAGCTGGACTTCGCGCTGCGGCACCTCGGGAGGTCACAGGCCCGGGGAGACGAGAAAGGCCGCGCCTAGGGCCGGGGCCGCAGGGGGCGACGGCATAAGGTCCGGATAAATGGTGCACCCCGCTCCGGGGGCCCGGAGCGGGGAACCGTACCGTGGAGGGGTGTACCGGTTCCTGCTGACCCCGCGGTGGTGGGGGATCAACCTCTTCGTCGTGCTGGCCATCCCCTTCTGCGTGTTCATGGGTACGTGGCAGCTCGGCCGTTTCGAGGCCCGCGTGCAGTCGCACGAGGAGGCCGAGGAGCGCCCCGATCCGGGCACCCGCTCCCCGAAGCCGCTCGACGACCTGCTCCCCGTGAGCACGGAGACGTCCGGCCGCCCTGCCGTGGCGACAGGTACGTACGCCGACCGGTTCCTGGTCCCCGGACGCGAGCTGGACGACCGTAGCGGCTTCTACGTGCTGGACCTGCTGCGCACCGACGGCGGCAAGGCGCTGCCCGTCGTCAGGGGCTGGCTGGCCGGCTCACCGGGCAGCACGAAGGTTCCCGCGGCACCGACCGGCGAGGTCACCGTGACCGGCGATCTGCAGGCCTCCGAGAACAGCGGCACCAGCGGCGTGGACCTCAGCGGCGGGCTCCCCGAGGGCCAGCTCGGCATGATCAGCGCGGCGTCCCTGGTGAACCTCGTCCCGTACGACGTCTACGACGCCTGGGTGACCCTGCCCGAGCCGGAGGCGGGTGGGGCGGGCGGGGACATGAAGCCCGTGCCCGCGGCGGCGGCGCAGGGCAGCGGACTCGATCTGAAGGCCTTCCAGAACCTCGGCTACACCGGCGAGTGGTTCGTCTTCGGCGGCTTCGTGCTCTTCATGTGGTTCCGGCTGGTGCGCCGCGAGGCGGAGGCCGCACGCGATGTGCAACTCGGCCTCGCGGCCGACGCCGACTGACGGAGCAAGCGGCAGGGCCGGCCACTGACCGGCACTGCGGAACCCGCGCAGTTCGCAGATCAGGGCAAGCACGGACCCGAGCAGGCCACAGCCTCGAGCAGACCGTGGACCCGAGCAAGCCGGAGCCCCGAGCAGACCGCGGATCCGGGCAGCCTGGGCGGACTGGGCCGGACGGGGCGCGGGGGATGTCGGTCCTGCGCGGCCGGATCGCGCCCTACCGGATCCTGTATGACGGACCCTGCACGGCCGATCCGGCCGATCCGTACCACCGTCCGCCCATCCGAATCAGGCCAGGACGAATCAGGCTAGGACGCGTTCAGTACGCCAGTGCGGTAGATCGTGCCCGCACACGCGTTGGCGATCGTTGTCTCCGCGGTCGGCGCACCCGCCTCCGGGGTGTGCGTAACGGCGATGCTGCCGTCCGCAGGGCCCCCGTCCGCGCTGCCGAACTGCGCCGCGGTGTCCGTCGTCCCCGCGGTGGTACCCGCCCCCTCGCCTCCGCCGCCGCCTCCGTCGCCGTCCGTGGGCGTCGGGCTCGGCGAACCACCGGTGGTCGGGCAGGTGTCGGACGGCACCCACGCGAAGCGCACCTCGTAGGCCATCGTCGGCTTCAGGACCACGGTCCCGGGCTCCAGCGACGGGTCGGGCAGGCCGGTCGCAGGGTCTCCCGCGGCGTGCTGCACCACAGTGATCTTCAGCGGGTCGGCGGCGCCCGCCGCCTGGAAGCCGACTGTGCCGTTGTTGGTCACCGAGCAGGCGGCGCCGGAGACATTGGCGATCCTGAAGGTCCCGTACACAGTGCCGTCCGCGCCGGCCGCGCCCGCGTCGGCGGAGGCTACCCCGAGCTGGCCGGGGTCACAGACCGTGGTGGCACTCAGGTCGGAGCCCTGAGGGTCGTCGACGCCCGCGGCCCCGCTTCTCTCGGCGTCCGGGCCCGAACCCCGCGACGGAGCCGTCGAGTCGCCGGTATCACCCTCGGCACCCTCGGTCCGGCGGTCCGCGGGACCTGCCGTCTTCCCGCCGTCGGCCTCTGAGCCCGCGTCCTGTCCGCTGCCTCCCTGGGCCTGCTCGCCATGGCCGGCGATCGCGGGGTTGGCAGTGGCCGAGCCATCCGAACTCGCCACATGCACGAAGGCCGGAACCGCCGTCCCGATCAGCAGTGCCGCTGCCGCGGCACCCACCACGCCCTGCCTCCGCCGGGCGCGACGGGCGGGCACCGCTCGGTGCAGATGACTGAGGGTGCCGTCGGAGGGCTCGAGACCCTCGACAGCGCCCTGCAGCATGCGGCGCAGCGCGGCCTCGTCCATGCCCTCGCTCTCGCCTCCGGCGCGGCCGGAGGCACCGGGGTCGTCCCCGCAGGCACCAGGGCCGTCCCCGGAAGCTCCGCGGCCACCACCGCGGAAGAGTTCGGTCAGCGTGCCGCCACCGCCTGACCGGACCTCATGACCGCCGAGGTCACGGCCACCCTGGTCAGGTGCGCCCACCTCAGGACGACGGTCCGAGTCCGCTCCCCCGGCCTCGGATCCTGCAGGAACGGGTCCCGACGCGGCAGCTCCCGAATCCGCTGATCCCGACGCGGCAGGACCCGAGGCGGCCTCCGACCCGTCGACCGCGCCCTGCGCGTCCTGGCTCTGGTCCTGGCCCTGACCCAGGCCCTGGCCCAGGTCCTGACCTTGGTCCTGCTTCCGTTCACCGTCCCGCTCCGGATCGGCGTGCGGGATGTTCTCCGGCCCGTGGTTCACAGTTCCTTTTCCAGTCCGGTCATCGTCGTGCCTGTTCTCGGGCCCGCTCATGCCTGCGCCTCCATCACGACGCGCAGTGCCGCGATGCCCCGGGAGCCGTACGCCTTCACCGAACCGAGCGATATCCCCAGCGTCTCCGCGACCTGGGCCTCCGTCATGTCCGAGAAGTAGCGGAGCACCAGCACCTCGCGCTGGCGGCGCTGCAGCCCCTTCATCGCCTTGATCAGCGCGTCCCGCTCCAACTGGTCGTACGCGCCCTCCTCCGCGCTCGCCATGTCCGGCATCGGCTTGGAGAGGAGCTTCATCCCGAGGATGCGCCGACGCAGCGCGGATCGGGAGAGGTTGACCACCGTCTGGCGGAGGTACGCGAGCGTCTTCTCCCGATCCCGCACCCGGTTCCGTGCCGAGTGCACCCGGATGAAGGCCTCCTGCACCACGTCCTCGCAGGACGCGGTGTCGTCCAGCAGGAGCGCCGCTAGACCCAGCAGCGAGCGGTAGTGGGCTCGATAGGTCTCGGTGAGATGGTCGACCGTCGTTCCTGCCGCCACCGCCTCCTCAGCGCCCTCGCGCTGCGAAGGCAGCCGAGTGGACCGAGCAGCGGGCATGGGCGCAATCACCGGCATACCGCCGGCTGCGCGGGGCCGCCGGAGCGGGCGCACCGAAGCGCCTCGCAACGGGCCCACCACTGTGATGTCGAGAACCTCTGCCACGCCAGTTGGACACGCTTCCCCCCGTCAGGGTTGTACGCGAACGGCACCGCGTTCGATGCTGTGCGACATGCCCTCATTCGTACCTGCTCTTCCCCAAATGCCCTGAAAACACATCCCGCCACGCAAGAAGTGACAACATAGACGCGTCGCATCCGCCCAGCGGTTGCGGAGGGCCAGGAGATCATCGTCGGATATGACAACGCCCCAGCTCAAGGTGTTCAGACGGGCAAGTTACCCACAGGGCGTACACAGATCCTACAAAACAGGTTCGATCAGGTACGAGGAAATTCCCTGGCCACCGATTCCGCGATCTGGGCCACATTGAGGGCCGCGCCTTTTCGGAGATTGTCGGCGCAGATGAACATCTCGACGGCATGTGGATCGTCCAACGACTGGCGCACCCGGCCGACCCAGGCCGGATCGGTGCCCACGACGTCGGACGGTGTGGGGAAGTCTCCGGCGGCAGGGCTGTCGAAGAGCACCACCCCGGGCGCCGTCGCCAGCACCTCGTGCGCCCGCTCCACGGAGACCTCGTTCTCGAAACGGGCGTGCACGGACATGGAGTGCGCCGCGACGACGGGTACGTACACACAGGTCGCGGTCACCTTCAGACCCGGCAGGCCCAGGACCTTCCGGCACTCCCGGCGGATCGCCAGTTCCTCGGACGACCAGCCGTCCCCGGCGTCGGTCCCGGCCCAGGGCACCACGTTCAGGGCCACCGGGGCGGCGAAAGGGCTCCTGTCCCCGTCGCCCATCGCCCTCCGTACGTCCCCGGGGCGGGTGCCCAGCTCCGTACCCGCCACCAGGGCGAGCTGCTCGCGGAGTACGGCGACACCGTCCCGGCCCTCACCGCTCACGGCCTGGTAGGACGAGACGATCAGCTCCCGAAGGCCGAATTCGGCGTGCAGCGCACCGACCGCGACGATCAGCGACAGTGTCGTGCAGTTCGGGGACGCGACGATGCCGCGCGGTCTCACCCGCGCGGCATGGGGATTGATCTCCGGAACGACCAGGGGCACGTCGTCGTCCAGCCGGAAGGCCGCAGAGTCGTCCACGACCACGGCGCCCCGGGCCGCGGCGACCGGCCCCCACTGCGCGGACACCTCGTCCGACGCCAGGAACAGGGCAACGTCCACCCCGTCGAACACGTCCTCGGAGAGCGGGAGGACCTCCGTCTCCTCACCACGTACGACCAGCTTGGCGCCGGCCGCCCGCGGGGAGGCGATCAGTCTGACCTCGCCCCAGATGTCCGCATGCTCCGAAAGGATCTGGAGCATGACGCCGCCGATCACCCCGGTCGCACCCACGACCGCGAGCGAAGGGCGGCGTCCCGTCATCGGCCGGTGCCTCCGTAGACGACTGCCTCGTCGGAGTCACTGTCGAGACCGAAGGCGGTGTGCACGGCGCGCACGGCTTCGTTGACGTCGTCGACACGGGTGACCACCGAGATGCGGATCTCGGACGTCGAGATCAGCTCGATGTTCACACCGACGTCGGACAGCGCCTCGAAGAAACCGGCGGTGACCCCGGGGTTGGTCTTCATGCCCGCGCCGACGAGGGAGATCTTGGCGATCTGGTCGTCGTAGCGCAGGGACTCGAACCCGATGCCGGCGCGGTTGCGCTCCAGGGCGTCGATCGCCTTGCGGCCCTCGGCCTTGGGCAGCGTGAAGGTGATGTCCGTCAGCCCGGTCGAGGCGGCTGAGACGTTCTGCACCACCATGTCCATGTTGATCTCGGCATCGGCGATGGCGCGGAAGATCGCTGCTGCCTCGCCCGGCTTGTCGGGGACGCCGACGACCGTGACCTTGGCCTCGGAGACGTCGTGGGCGACTCCGGAGATGATGGCGTGCTCCACCTGCTGGTCCCCTTGCGGCTCGTTGCTGACCCAGGTGCCGCGCAGTCCGGAGAAGGACGAGCGGACGTGGATCGGGATGTTGTAACGGCGTGCGTACTCGACGCAGCGGTGCAGCAGCACCTTGGAGCCGGACGCCGCCAGCTCCAGCATGTCCTCGAAGGAGATCCAGTCGATCTTCCGGGCCTTCTTCACGACCCGGGGGTCGGCGGTGAAGACACCGTCCACATCGGTGTAGATCTCACAGACCTCCGCGTCCAGCGCGGCGGCCAGTGCGACGGCGGTCGTGTCCGAGCCACCACGACCGAGGGTCGTGATGTTCTTGCCCTCCTGGCTCACACCCTGGAACCCGGCGACGATGGCGATGTTGCCCTCGTCGATCGAGGTCCGGATACGCCCGGGCGTGACATCGATGATGCGCGCTTTGTTGTGGACCGAGTCGGTGATGACACCGGCCTGGCTTCCCGTGAACGACTGGGCCTCGTGACCCAGGTTCTTGATCGCCATCGCCAGCAGGGCCATGGAGATCCGCTCTCCGGCGGTCAGCAGCATGTCGAACTCACGCCCGGCCGGCATCGGGGATACCTGCTCGGCGAGATCGATCAACTCGTCCGTCGTGTCGCCCATCGCGGACACCACGACAACCACCTGGTTGCCGTTCTTCTTGGCGTCGACGACTCGCTTGGCAACACGCTTGATGCCTTCGGCATCGGCTACGGAGGAGCCTCCGTACTTCTGCACGACAAGGCCCACGTGCGCTCCTCGCTCAATAATGGTGCGGTCGGCTCAGTTTAACGAGCAGCCCGGAATCGACCCGTCGGTACCGGATGGTGAGATGTCCCGCCCACCACCTGGTACGTAGGCCGTCCCGAACTGCTCGTACGAAACTGCTGCCCGTATCCCCTCACGGCACGCCTTTTGTGTCCCAGGACACAGCGGACGAGGCAGCGGCAGCGGCGGGCACGGCCCGCGCACCCCGCGGGAACCCCGCTACAGGACCGGCCGCAGGCCCAGCGGCCCCGCGATCTCCTCAGCCATCACGCGCCCCGCCTCCTCGGCCAGGTCCCCGTCACCGGGGTCCTGGTCCGTGTCCAGGCCGTCGAGCTCCTGGAGCGGCTGGTTCAGCCGGATGTGGGCGATCAGCGACTGGAGCGCGCGCAGGGCCGCCGAGGCGGTGGAACCCCAGTTGGAGAAGTACGAGAACTGCCACCACCACATGGCCTCCGCCGTGCGGTCCGCCTCGTAGTGCGCGAGGCCGTGGCCGAGGTCCGTGACCAGGTCGGCCAGGTCGTCGGAGATGCGGTGGGGCACGGGGGGCTTGCGGGGCTCGTACGGGTCGAAGACCTCGGAGTAGACGTCGATGGGCTCCAGGAGCTCCGCGAAGCGCTCACGCAGCCCGTCGGCGTCCGGTTCGGCGCCCAGGTCCGGCTCGTAACGCTCGTCCGGGAGGATGTCCTCGTAGGCACCGAGTCTCCCGCCGGCCAGCAGGAGCTGGGAGACCTGGAGCAGCAGGACCGGGACGGCCTCTTCGGGCTCCTCGGCCTTGGACACCTCGGTGACCGCGACGATGAACGTCTTGATCTGATCCGCGATCTGGACGGCGAAATCGTCCGGATCCTGGGTGACGGAGTTCAGCGTGGCGTCAGACATCGAGGGGACCTCCCGTGGGCACGGTCGCGAGCGGTGGGTAGAACATAACGCCGCCCCGTATAAAGCCGCAGTCAGATGCCGGGTCACACATCGAGCAGACGCCTCCCCTCGAACGCGCGCCCGAGGGTGACCTCGTCCGCGTACTCCAGGTCGCCGCCCACGGGCAGTCCGCTGGCCAGCCGTGTGACCCGCAGACCCATCGGCTTGACCATCCGGGCGAGGTAGGTCGCCGTGGCCTCGCCCTCGAGGTTGGGGTCCGTCGCCAGGATCAGCTCCGTGATGGAGCCGTCCGCGAGCCGGGCCAGCAGCTCCCGGATGCGCAGGTCGTCGGGGCCGACGCCCTCGATCGGGCTGATCGCGCCGCCGAGCACGTGGTAGCGCCCCCGGAATTCACGGGTCCGCTCGATCGCGACGACGTCCTTGGGCTCCTCGACCACGCAGATCACCGTGCGGTCGCGGCGGGCGTCACGGCAGATGCCGCACTGCTCCTGCTGGGCGACGTTGCCGCAGACCTCGCAGAAGCGGACCTTGTCCTTGACCTCCAGGAGGGCATGGGCGAGACGGCGTACGTCGGTGGGCTCGGCCTGCAGGATGTGGAAGGCGATCCGCTGCGCGCTCTTGGGACCGACGCCCGGCAGCCTGCCCAGCTCGTCGATCAGCTCCTGAACCACGCCTTCGTACAACGGAACGCCTCTCCTTCTTCCTGCTCGCACCGTATCCGGTACGCCCGGGTAGCCACAGGGGTCAGAACGGGAGACCGGGCATGCCGCCCAGACCCTGAGCCAGCGGGCCGAGCTTCTCCTGCTGGAGCGCCTGCGCGTTCTCGTTCGCCGCCTGGACCGCCGCGACCACGAGGTCGGCGAGCGTCTCGGTGTCCTCCGGGTCCACCGCACCCGGGTCGATCACCAGGCCACGAAGCTCGCCGGAACCGGTGACGGTGGCCTTCACGAGACCACCGCCCGCCTGTCCCTCGACCTCTGTCCTGGCAAGCTCCTCCTGGGCCACGGCAAGATCCTGCTGCATCTTCTGGGCCTGCTGGAGCAGCTGCTGCATGTTGGGCTGGCCACCACCGGGAATCACGGTCACTCCTGGCACTTCGACGACGGATTGTTCGGGTATGCCGAGCCTACGTGTTCGCCGGACGCGGCGCCCCACCCGCTGGGGACCAACTCTTTCGGGTGAGTTCTGAAAAGCACCTGCCGGCCTCCTATACCTGACCAGAGGCCGTACCCACGCGGGAATACCGCGATTTCGACCCCGCGGCCCACCATTCGGCGGTAGGAAGAGCATGCGTCGCCGTACCTGTACGCAGAGCGAAGGTAACGCAGAGTTACCCGGTGGAGCCCCGGTCATATGCCGGATTCCCGCCTTCCAGATCAGGAACCACGCCGGTCCGCGCAGACACGCGCCGGACGCAGAGTGCAGAGGAGTGCCCCGGTGAGTCAGCCGGAGATGCAGCCCGAAGGGCCGCCCCGCAAGGAGTCCGGCGCGGGATCCGGTGCAGGCACCGGAACTGACCAGTCCGGTTCGCGCTACGGTACGGGCCCCCGGGACCTGACCGGCCGCGCCTTCCCCCTCGGCGACTGGGGTGAACCCGCGGAACGGCTCGACGAGCTCTACCGCTGGGTCGAGGCGGGCGCCATGGAGACCGCCGACTGGTATCTGCGCGACCGGGTCCGCAAGCGGCGCACCGCAAGACTGCTCCGGCTCGGCACGGCGGCGGGAGTGGTCTCGGGCGCGGCCCTGCCCCTGCTCGATGTGACCGGGGAACTGCACGGGTCCGCCGGCTGGGGCTACCTGTCGCTGCTGCTGGGCGCCGCCTGCATGGCGTGCGACCGGTACTTCGGGCTCACCTCCGGCTGGATAAGGAACCTCGCGACGGCACAGGCCGTGCAGCGGCGCCTGCAGGTGCTGCAGTTCGACTGGTCCTCCGAGTGCGTCCGTGAGGTGCTCGGGCCGACGGAGGGCACCGCCAGCGAGGCCGCGGAGCGGTGCCTGGGGGTGCTGCGCCGGTTCTCGGAGGACGTCACGGAACTCGTCCGCATGGAGACTGCCGACTGGATGGTGGAGTTCCGGGCCGGGCCCGCGCCCATGGGGATGCAGTCGCTGGTGTCGGGCGGGCCCGGGGGCCGCCCCGAGCCGGGGGCCGCGCCCGGCCGGCTCACCATGCCCGTGGCCCGGCCCAACATGCCGCGCCAGCGGCCGCCGGAGCCGCCCCGCTGAAGCCGGAGAGCGGATCGGCGCCGGCGGCCGGTGCCGCCGGTCAGCTGAAGATGATCATCGATCCCTGCGCGAGGCTGCGGGTGGCCGCCGCGTGCAGGCCCAGCCAGACGTGCCGCTCCCGGGCGAAGGGGCTCTCGTCGTACGGGGCGGGGGCGGCCGGTTCCTCCAGGGAGGTCGGGCCGGCCGGCGGGACCGGGGTGGCCGGCGGGTTGGCCGGGTCGATACCGATGGACGGGGCGACGAACTCCAGCTCCCGCAGCAGGCCGTGGGCGGAACCCAGCGGGCCGCCGCCCGCCAGGAGCTGGTCGTCGGAGAGCGGATGGGGGAAGTCCACCGGGACGTACGCCCCGGCGTGGTCGTAGTGCCAGACCAGGTGCGACTCCTGCGCGCTCTGCTCGAACATCTCCAGCAACTGCTCGTAGTCCCCGCCCAGTTCGTCGACGGGCGTGACGGCAAGCCCGCTCAGCTGGAGCAGGTAGGCGCGGCGCAGGAAGTGCAGTGCGTCGTAGTCGAAGCCCGCGACCGGGGCGACGTCCCCGGTGAGTCCTGGCATGTAGGCGTATACGGGCACGGGCGGCAGCCCCGCCTCGGTCAGCGCCTTGTCGTAGACGGCGATCTCTTCGGCGAAGGGGTTGTCGGGGCTGTGGCACAGCACATCGACGAGGGGGACCAGCCACAGGTCACAGGCCACGAAGTCTCGCTCTCCAACGGGTTCCTGATGGTCGGGACAGCGTAATGCGGCCGGAGCCCCTCGCACAGGGGCGCGGGGTGTCCTCGGGCCGGTACGCGCTCAGCCGTGGCCCGGGTGCGGGGGGTCGCCGGCGGCCAGCCGGTCCGCCCAGCTCAGCCCGTGCGCGTAGTAGGCGTCCAGCACCGCGCGCACGGCGGGTCCGTCGGCGGCCGTGATCGCCTCCACCAGGTCCCGGTGGCCGTTCCACAGCCAGTCGCACACGTCGGAGTCCCCCCGGAGGTAGGGGACGGCGAAGACCCACGCCTGCATCCGGAGCCGCTGCAGGAAGTCACTGATGTAGGTGTTGCCGATGACCGCGCCGAGCTCCCGCCAGAACCGCAGGTCGTAGCCGATGAGGATGTCGAGGTCGCCGCTGCGCGCGGCCCGGGTGGCCTCCTCGGCCCTGCGGCGCACGGAGACGAGCGCGGGCCGGTGGGCGGCGAGCACGGCAGGCGCGGAGCCGGTCCCGTCGAAGATCCCGCGGAACACCCCGTCTATGACCAGGGCGCGCGCCTGCACCATCGACCGGTAGTCGGCGACGGTGAACTCGCGGACCCGGAAGCCGCGGTGCTGGTCGGACTCGAGCAGCCCCTGCGCGGAGAGGTCGAAGAGCGCTTCACGCACGGGCGTCGCGGACACCCCGTACTGCTCGGCGATCTGCTTGACGGTGAACTCCACCCGTGGCTGCATACGCCCCGCAAGGACCTCGTCACGCAGTGCGTCGGCGATCTGCTGCCGCAGCGTACTGCGGGTCACGCCTCCGCCCGCACCCATGACGCCCCCTCCCGTTCTCGGCTTGGGTCACCATAAGCCAGGGCAAGTGACCGGTTCCGGGCACGGGGGAGGGCGTCGTGTCCGGTACCGCCTAGACGGTGTACTCGTCGGCGACCGAGAGGGCCGTGTCGAGGGCCGCGAGACCTTCCTTCGCCTCGGCCTCGGTGATGTTGCAGGCGGGGACGACATGGGTGCGGTTCATGTTGATGAAGGGCCAGAGGCCGTTCTTCTTGCAGGCGGCACCGAAGGCCGCCATCGGGGCGTTGGCCTCGCCGGTCGCGTTGTACGGGACGAGCGGCTCGCGCGTCTCCCTGTCACGCACCAGCTCCAGCGCCCAGAACGCGCCGAGCCCCCGCACCTCGCCGACCGAGGGGTGGCGGCCGGCGAGTTCCCGCAGACCGGGGCCGAGCACGTGCTCGCCGAGGTGTGCGGCGCTCTCGACGGTCTTCTCCTCCTCCATGACCCTGATCGTGGCGACTGCCGCGGCACAGGCCAGCGGGTGCCCGGAGTAGGTGAGCCCGCCGGGGTAGGGGCGGGTCTCGAAGGTCGCTGCGATCTCGGCGCTGATGGCGACACCGCCGAGCGGGACGTAACCGGAGTTGACGCCCTTCGCGAACGTCATCAGGTCGGGCACGACGTCGTGTTGGTCGGCGGCGAACCACTTCCCGGTACGCCCGAACCCGGCCATCACCTCGTCCAGCACGAAGACGATCCCGTACCGGTCGCAGATCTCGCGCACCCCTGCGAGGTAGCCGGGCGGCGGCGTCATGATCCCCGCCGTGCCCGGGATCGTCTCCAGGACCACGGCCGCGACGGTCGCGGGGCCCTCGAAGGCCAGTGTGTCCTCGAGGTGCTGGAGTGCGCGGGCGCACTCCTCGGCCTCGGATCCCGCGTGGAACGGGGAGCGGTAGAGGAACGGCGCCCAGAAGCGGACGACGCCCGCCGAGCCGGTGTCGGAAGCCCAGCGGCGCGGGTCGCCGGTGAGGTTGATCGCGGTGGCGGTGCCTCCGTGGTACGAGCGGTAGGCGGAGAGCACCTTGTGGCGTCCGGTGTGCAGCCGGGCCATGCGGACGGCGTTCTCGACGGCCTCGGCGCCACCGTTGGTGAAGAAGATCTTGTCCAGGTCGCCGGGGGTGCGCTCGGCGATCAGCCGGGCTGCCTCGGAACGCGCCTCGACGGCGAACGCCGGGGCGAACGTGGCGAGTTTCCCGGCCTGTTCCTGGATCGCGGCGACGACGACGGGGTGCTGGTAGCCGATGTTGGTGAAGACGAGACCGCTGGTGAAGTCCAGATAGCGGTTGCCGTCGTAGTCCCAGAAGTACGCCCCCTCGGCGCCGGCGACGGCGAGCGGGTCGATCAGGCCCTGGGCGGACCAGGAGTGGAACACGTGCGCGCGGTCGGCGGCCTTCACGGCCGCGCCCGCTGCGGGGTCGGCGTACGGGGTGCGAGGGGCATCGGGGCTCATGCGGCGAGCGTATGCGGCGTCGGGGCCGTCCTCCATGGCCACTCTGTACGCCATGGGCCGCGCGGCTCGGCAAGGTGTCGGGTTCCCGTCGGAACCGCACCGACCCATTGACAGCACGCTGTCGAAATGACAGTCTTCTGTCATAAGGTACCGTGCTCCGACCGGAGGTCATCATGACCGGCACGACCGTCCACCTGGCCGTCTACGACACCTTCGCCGACTGGGAACCGGGCTACGCCACCGCCCAGCTCACCCGGCACGGCCACACCGTGCGGACCGTCGGCCTCACCGCCGCGCCCGTCACCACCATGGGCGGATCGACCATCCGGCCCGACCTCGCACTGGCCGAACTGCGCCCCGAGGACAGCGGACTGCTGATCCTCACCGGCGCCTCCCTCTGGGACAGCGGCGACGCCCTCGCCCCCTTCGCCCGCGCGGCGCGGACGTTCCTGGACGCCGGTGTCCCCGTGGCGGCGATCTGCGGGGCGACCGCCGGGCTGGCCCGCGAAGGGCTCCTCGACGACCGCCGCCACACGAGCGCCGTGTCGTTCTATCTCGCGGCCACGGGTTACGCGGGCGGCGCACACTACGAGGACGCCGACGCGGTGACGGACGCCGGCACGCGGGCCGACGCGATGACGGACAGCGGTACGCACACCCCTCGCGGCGCTCTCGTCACGGCGGGGCCGACCGAGCCGGTCGCCTTCGCACGCGAGATCTTCGGGCTCCTCGGGGTGTTCGGGCCGGAGAAGCTGGACGCCTGGTACCGGCTCTTCCACGATTCGGACGCGAGCGCCTACGAGGTGCTCGAAGGATGAGTGCCACGAACCCCGCGCACGAGGCGGACCCCGCCCGCTTCAGCCGCACCGCGCTGGGGGTGTTCCGGCTCAACGGCCAGTTCCTGTCCGTCGCCGAGGAGCTGGCCGGCCCCGCCGGCCTCACCGCAGCCCGGTGGCAGGTCCTCGGCGCGGTGCTGACCGAGCCGCTTCCCGTGTCGGGGGTCGCCCGCGCGATGGGGATCACCCGGCAGAGCGTGCAGCGGATCGCCGATCTCCTGGTGGACGGGGGCCTGGCCGAGTACGTCGCGAATCCGGCCCACCGGCGTGCCAAACTGCTCCGCCCCACCGCGGACGGCCGTGCCGCGGTGAGCCGGATCGACCCCGCCCACGCGGAGTTCGCGGCGCGGCTGGCCGGCGTGCTGGGCGATGAGGAGTTCGCGCGGACCGTACAGGTGCTGGAGCGGCTCTCGGCCGCCATGGACACCCTGGCGTCCCCGGCCGGAGCGCCACCGGGGTCCTCCGGGGGCTGAGGTCGGCCTCCCCGGCACGCCCGCCGCTATCCTCGACCCACGGTCCCGCCAGGGCCGCAAGGGGGAGGAAGCGCACCATGGAGAAGCTGGGCTCCGGCGATCCGCAACGCATCGGCAGCTACCGCCTGTTGGGGCGTCTGGGCGCCGGCGGGATGGGCCAGGTGTTCCTGGCCCGCTCGGACCGGGGCCGCACCGTCGCCATCAAGCTGGTCCGCCCCGAGCTCGCCGCTCAGCAGCATTTCCGCGACCGTTTCCGGGCGGAGGTGCAGGCCGCCCGGAAGGTCGGCGGTGCCTGGACCGCGCCGGTGCTCGACGCGGGAGTGGACGCCCCGGTGCCGTGGGTGGCCACCGGTTACGTCGCCGGCCCCTCGCTCGACCGCATCGTCTCGGGCCGTCCGGGCGCTCCGGCGGAGGACTCGGGGGCGCACGGTCCGCTCCCGGAACGCTCCGTGCGCGGTCTGGGAGCCGGGCTCGCCGGGGCGCTCCAGGACATCCACCGCGCCGGACTGATCCACCGTGACCTGAAACCGTCCAACGTCCTCGTGACCATCGACGGGCCACGGGTCATCGACTTCGGCATCGCGCGGGCCCTGGAGACCGCCACCGACGGCGGCCTCACCCGCACCGGCGCCGTGATCGGCTCCCCCGGCTTCATGTCTCCGGAGCAGGTGAGGGGCGACCGCGTGACGACCGCGTGCGACGTGTTCTGCCTCGGCTCGGTGCTGGCGTACGCGGCGACCGGCCGGCTGCCGTTCGGCGCGGCGGACAGCGGGATGCACGCCCTGATGTTCC
This sequence comes from Streptomyces sp. NPDC005752, assembly GCF_040630715.1. NCBI lineage: Bacteria > Bacillati > Actinomycetota > Actinomycetes > Kitasatosporales > Streptomycetaceae > Streptomyces > Streptomyces sp. NPDC005752. Next base: position 166,945 of record NZ_JBEXYB010000007.1, read on the forward strand.
GGATCGCACAGGAGGACCCGGACCTCACCGGCGTGCCCGCCGACCTGGTCGAGCTGATCCGGGACTGTCTGGCGAAGGACCCGGCCGCGCGGCCCTCCACGGACACCCTCCTGGAGCGGCTGGGCGACACGGACACGGCGGAGCCGTGGCTGCCGGCCGCTCTGATCGCCCAGCTCGGCAGGCACGCGGTGGAGCTGCTTGATTCCGAGGACCCGGAGGAGGGCGGCCCGGAGGAGGGCGGCCCGGAGGAGGCTCCCCGGGCGGCACCGCCCGTGCCGCCCGCATCCGCACGAGCCGCTCCCCCCGCGGCGTCGCGGCCCGCCGCCACGCACGGGCACCCCACGCCGGTGCGCCCCACCCCGCCGACGGCGCGGCGGACCCCGCCACCACCGTCGTACGGCTACCCCCAACGGCCCGCCCCCACCTACGGATACGGCTACGGGCCGACGCCCCCGCACGGCCCGCGGGCCGGCTTCGCCCCGCCGCCACCCGGGCCCCGCCGCGGAGCCGTCTTCACCGTGCTGCTGGTCGCCGTCGCGCTGATCGTCGCGGTGGGGGCCTGCTGGGCGGTCTACTCCTTCATGCGGAACGGGGAGGGCGGCCCCGGTGGCTCCGCGGCGGGCAACACCTCCCCCTCCGGAGCGCACCAGGACGGCACGGGCTCCGACGGCGCCGTCCCTTCCGGATTCCTGGGCGAGTGGTCCGGGAGCGTCGACGGCGGCGCGGGAGCCTCCACCCGCCGGCTCGTCGTCCGGCAGGGCGAGGTGGGCGAGGCCGTACTGTCGCTCACCGCCGAGGGCCCACTCGACGCGGGCGGTTCGTACCGCTGCGTGTTCCGGGCGGACCTGGAGAGCGAACCCGCCTCCGGCGGATCCGTCCGCATCGGGCCCTCGCGGGTCGCCGAAGGCGAACCGATGTCGTCGTGCACTCCCGGAGAGCCCACCGTCCTCACGCTGCTGCCCGACGGAACCCTGCAACGCGAGATCACGGCCACCGGGAAGAGCCTGACGTACACGAAGTCGGGCTGAGCGGCTCACGCCGTGAGGTCCACCGCCCGGAACGCGAGCCACAGGTCGTACCGTGCGCTCGGCGTCTGGAGCAGCGACCGGCTCAACAGGGCCTCCAGCCGGGTGAGCCGCTTGCGCGCACCGGGGACGGAAATGCCCAGTTCCGCTGCGGCCGGGCTCAGTTGCGCCTCGCAGCGAAGCCAGGTCCGCAGGGTCTCCTCACCCATGGGACCGGCCCGACCGAGGAGCCGCAGCTGCTGGGCGGCCCAGTCCTGGACACCGGGGGCGCGCAGAACGGTCTCGAGGTCTCCGGACCCCGCCGCGGGTTCCCCGGGGCGGGGGCGGTGCGGCGCCGGAGCGGCCCTGATCCGGAGCGCCAGGTCGACGGCCGCCTGGTCCGAGACCCGGTTCAGGTCCAGGCCGAGGAGCTCCCCGACGAGCTTCAGACGGGCGGCCAGGGTGTTGCGGTGGATCTTCAGGTGGCGGGTGGCGTGGGAGGAGAACGCCAGCCAGGACGCGACGGTCGCCGAGAGCTCCTGGCTGCCCGGGTCCTGCGAACGGCGCGGCCGATGGCCGATCAGGGGCGCGAGCAGTTCGTCGGCCCACCGCACGCCGGCGGCGCCGACGACCAGCGCGGGCTCCGGGGTGGCGCCGAATCCCGCATGGCGCCCGGGGAGCCCGCGGGCGACGGCCAGGGCGTGGAAGGCCTGCTGGTAGGCGGTCGCCGTGTCGGGCAGCCGCACTTGCTCGCTGACGCCCACGACACAGTCGGCCACGAGAGCGGCGACGGCGGGCCCGAGCGTGTGGCCGCGCGAGTAGCCCTCCGTCCCGTCGTCGTCCGCCGGGGTGATCAGGATCAGATGACGGGCGTAGACCGGGCAGCGCACGATCCAGGTCCGGCCGCCGGAGGCTTCCGTGCAGATCCGGGCCACCTCGTCCCGCTGCCCGCCGGAGCACTCGACGACACAGACGCGCACGGGGTCGGGGAGCTTCGGCCTCAGCGCGCCCGCCACCTGGTGGGCGATGGAGAGCTGACCGGTCATCAGCAGGTGCAGCACCGCCTCCCGCCCCCTCGACTCCGCGAGGTCCACCCGCCGCCGTCTGCGCTCGACGCTCTCCGACGCCCAGGCCAGGGACAGCGGCATCACCGCGTCGGCCATCAGGGTGCTCAGCCCGTCGGGCACCGGCCTCGGCGCCACGAGCGCGAGCACCGGCCCCCGGTCGAGGGGAAGCAGCAGAGCGGCGCACTCCGCGGCGTCGAGGGAGTACGAGCCGGCACCACGGGCCGTCAGTTCCCGCGCCCCCGCGGCGGCGAGCCCCGCGGCTCCGTGCGCCGGCCACCGTGCGTTCCCGGCCACCGACTGGAGCACGGTGCCTTCCCGGTCCAGGATCCCGGCCCAGCCCTCCGCCCGCCGGGCCAGCCTGCGCAGCAGTTCGGGCGACCCGCCGGTACGTGCCAGCCGGTACATCAGAAGCAGGTCGTCGGCCCGTTCCCGCGCACGCACGTGTCCTCCGCTCCCTCCCGGAACCGGAGTGCAGAGTACCGGTCAGGCTGTGCGGTTCGATACCCGTCGCGCGCCCCACTGTGCGAGTTGAATCTCCCGCACGCCACCCCGCCCCTCTAGAGTCCCCAGCGTGTTCCGGGACGTCCGGGAGGCGTCGGGGGACGCCGGGACGTCCCGGATCCGGGGGCCGGAGGGCATGGGGGGGCACCCTGGCGGCACGGCGGCAGCGGCTCACGGGGGTGGTCGCTGTCGTCGGTCCGCGGCGCTGTCAGTGGCACCGCCTAGCGTGGTTCCCGACCTGGTCGCACGCCGGACGAGAGGCCCTGCCGTGGAATTCCGCATGGAACGTGGCGCACTGACCGATGCCGTCTCCCGGGCCGCCCGGGTGCTGCCCGCGCGCTCGCCCGTTCCCGTCCTCGGCGGACTCCTCCTCGACGCGGACACCGGCCGGCTCAGAGTCTCCGGACTGGACTTCGAGGCCTCCGCGCGCGTGGAGGCGGAGGCGCACACCGTCCGGCCGGGAAAGGCGCTGGTCATGGGGCGGCGGCTGCTCGACATCTGCAAGGTGCTGCCCGAGGGCCTTGTGGAATGCGCGGTGGAGGGCTCGCGCCTGACGGTCACGGGGGACGGGGCCCGCTTCGGTCTCTCGGTCCTGCCCCTCGACGACTACCCCGCGCTGCCGCCGCTGCCGGAGGTACGCGGGGCGGTGGACGCCGGGGAGTTCGCCTCGGCGGTGGCGCAGGTGACGGTGGCCGCGGGGCGGGACGACACCCTGCCGACGCTCACCGGCATCCGTCTCGGACTCGACGGCTCGACGATGACGCTGGCGGCCACGGACCGGTACCGCTTCGCGGTGCGCACCCTGCCGTTCAAGGCGACGGAACCGGACGTGACGGCCGATGTCGTGGTGTCCGCCCGCCGGCTGACCGAGATCGCGCGGTCGTTGGGGAGGGGCGGGCAGGTCGACGTCGCCGTGGACGGGGGATCCGTCGGATTCGAGCACGCCGGTACGCGCACGACGGTCCGTCTGCTTGACGGCAGGCTGCCGCGCCACGACAAGCTGTTCGCCATGGCGGATCCCGCGGCCGCGGTGGTGGACCGGGCCCTCCTGGTGGAGGCCGTCAAACGGGTCTCCGTGGTCGCGGACGGCGGCAGTCCACTGCAGATGACGTTCTCTGCCGGGCCCGACGGCTCGGTGCTGCTGCAGGCCGGATTCGAGGACGACGTGGCCTCCCAACGGCTGCCGGCGGTCTTCGACGGCACCACGGAGATGACGGTGGCCTTCAACCCCGCGTACCTGATGGACGCCCTGTCCTCCTTCGAGGACAGGGCGGTCCGGCTGAAGCTGATGGGACCCGGGCAGCGCGCCATGATCACCGGCGGGGAGGACACGGGGGCGGCCACGCACCAGCACCTGCTGATGTCGGTGAAGCCGTCGCTGCTCTGACCTCGTCGGCGGGTGCCTCAGGCCGCGGGTGGACGCCTCACTCCGGGAGCACCGCAGTCTCCCCGACCGCGGCGAGCAGCCAGATGGGGAACTCCGGGTCGGCCTGCCCGACGGCGAGACCGAGCCACCGCGTGCCCCCGGGCACACGCCAGACCTGCATGCTGCCCGCCAGGTTGCAGAGCTGGCCCATCGGCTCCGGGACGGTGCCCGCTCCCGCGTCGTCCCGCTCCAGAAAGGGCCAGAGGTCGACGGTCTCCGGCTCGCCCCACCGCTCGCTCAACGCGGTCGCCAGGCGGCTGAACTCGTCCTCGATCTCCTGCTCGGCGGGTTCGACGAGCTCGGGGGAACGGTCGTCCCAGAAGTCCTGGCTCGCCCGCAGGATCAGCAGATGGTGTCCTGGCCCGCTGCTGCGCCCACCGCCGTCCTCGCTCTCCTGCCCCGCGGGGAAGGGCAGGGTGAGGGCGCTGTCGATCCGCGCGAGACGGTCCGCGGTGGTCGTGGCCGGGGTGCCGTCGCTGTTCGTTTCCATGGTGCGTGATCCTGCCGACCGCACGTCCAGGAAAGCGAATCGGGGGCGCCCCGGCACTTGCCGTGGCGCCCCCTCTCCCCGGGGTGGGGCCGGGTTCAGCAGCTCAGGTTCGAGCCGGGTGTGGTGCCGAGGATCTGGACGAACGCCTGGTACTTGGCGATGCGGCTCTGCACCTGGCCGGGGTTGCCGCCGTTGCATTCGATGCTGCCGTTGATGGACCGGATGGTCTCGCCGAATCCGGCGCCGTTCACGATGGCGTTGTGGGGCGTCATGGTGCCGGGACCGGACTGGGTGTTCCAGTACCAGAGGCCGGTCTTCCAGGCCACGGACGCGTTCTGCTCGACCTGCCAGGGGTTGCCGAGCAGGTCGATGCCGAGCGCGTCACCGGCCGCCTTGTAGTTGAAGTTCCAGCTGAGCTGGATCGGTCCGCGGCCGTAGTAGGCGGCCTGTCCGGCCGGGCAGCCGTACGACTGGCTGGTGTCGCAGTAGTGCGGGTAGTTCGCCGTGTTCTGCTCGACGATGTGCACCAGACCGCCGGTCTCGTGGCTGACGTTGGCGAGGAACGCCGCCGCCTCCTGCTTCTTGACCGTGTCACTGCCGGTGTTGGCGAACCCGGGGTAGGCGCTCAACGCCGCGGTGAGGCCGCTGTACGTGTAGAAGGAGTTCCGGCTCGGGAACATCTGGTTGAACTGGGACTCGCTCACGACGAAGCCCGTGGGGTTCGGCTCCTCCGTACCGCCGGACCCGCAGCTGCCCCGGTCGGCCCAGACGTCGGCCGTGCCCGGCCGCTCGTTCTGGGTCCACCACTTCGCGGACCAGTTGTGCCCGTTGTACGAGGCCGATCCTCCGCCCACGTAGACGGAGGAGGCGTTCCACGCCGGGGCACAGGCGGCGGCCGATGCCGTGGAGGCGGGAAGGACGACGAACATCGCGATGACCGCGCCCAGCGCGGCGATCAGGCTCATGACACGTTTGGCCACGTGATCACTCCTTCGTCGCGACGCCCGCGCCGAGCGTGCGCCGCCATGGGGGGTTACGACCACTCAAGCGTCGATGGTCTGGACCTGTCAAGGTCTAGACCAGAACTCGACCCCTCGAGGATCCTTTCAATTCCCCTTCCGCACAGGCTTGTTGAACGCAGGGCGAACTTCGCCGGAAGCAATCCGCACGCTCTCCCACCTCACTCCCCCCGGCCGTACGGTGACGCCGTCCGGCACACTCACCACGGGGGAGCGCGAGGAACATGGAGTGGTTCAGTCCGGAGAACGTCGTCGCCGTCCTCACCGCCGGCCTGGGCGTCCTCACCTCGGCAGGCGCGCTCTGGTACGAACGCCGGGTCCCGCGTCGCAAGCGCATCGGCTACCGCGTGCAGATGGACACCCCCATCGGCAGCGAGGTCAGCCAGGGCCGGGCCAACGTGCGGCTCGGACTCTTCGACGAGACCCCGGACATGGCCGACGCCACCCTCGTCCTGTTGCGCATCGAGAACGACGGATCGCAGTCGATCGGCGACGAGGACTACACGGCGCGAGGTGAACTCCAGGGCTTGACTGCGGAGTTCACGGGGCGGACGGTCCGCGGGATCGCCGTGACCCATTCGCCGGGGGACTGAACCCGCGGCAGGGCGCGGAGCCTCGGCGGGACACCGTGCCCGTGCGCCCGTCGCGGTCACGTCCGCCGTCGCGTAACGGAACTGCACCACAGCGTGCTGCCCCCGCCCCGGGCACAGTCCTCTGTGCGAGGATCCGATGGTGGATCAGCTGACACATGACGCCCCGTCACACATCGGTCCCTACCGTCTCCTCGCCCGCCTGGGCGCAGGGGGCATGGGTGAGGTGTACCTGGCGCGTTCGGCAGGCGGGCGGACCGTCGCCGTGAAGCTCGTACGCTCCGAACTCGCCACGGAACCCGAGTTCCGCCGGCGCTTCGCCCAGGAGATCGCGGCGGCCCGCCGGGTCGGCGGTCTGTGGACCGCGGCCGTGCTGGACGCGGACACCGACGCCCCGGCGCCCTGGGTCGCCACCGCGTACGTCCCCGGACCGTCCCTGCACGCGGTGCTCGCCGGACGGGCCGAGCCGCTGCCGGAACGCTCGGTGCGCATCCTCGCCCACCGGCTCGCCCAGGCACTGACCGCGGTCCACACCGCCGGGCTGATCCACCGCGACCTCAAACCCGCCAACGTCCTGGTGACCATCGACGGGCCGCGCGTCATCGACTTCGGGATCGCCAGGGCCCTGGACGCGGTGACCGCCGACGGCAAACTGACCCGGACCGGCGCGGTGATCGGGTCACCCGGCTACATGTCCCCGGAGCAGGTGCGCGGCGAGGCGCTCACGCCGGTCAGCGACGTCTTCTCCCTGGGATCGGTGCTGGCGTTCGCCGGTACGCGCCGGCATCCGTTCGGGGCCTCCGAGAGCGGTATGCACGCGGTGATGTACCGGATCGCCCAGGAGCAGCCCGACCTGACCGGCCTCCCGGCCGGCCTGACCGAACTGGTCGGCGCCTGCCTGGCGAAGGCCCCGGCCGACCGCCCGACTCCGGCGGAGGTCGTGGCACGTACGGAGGAGGTGTCCCAGGACACGGAGCCGTGGCTGCCGGGCGGGCTGATCGCCGAGCTCGGCCGTAAGGCCGCCGAACTGCTGGACTCGGAGGGCCCCGGACAGCGCGTTCCCGCGCGGCCCACCGGGCCGCCCCCGGGCGCGACGCCCCCGCCGCCGGCCACGGCGCCCCGCCCGACCGGGATCACGCCTCCGCTCCCGGCAGGTCCGCCGACCCCGCCGCCCTCCGCACCGCCTCGGCAGACCCCTCCGGCGCAGGCGGAGCCGGCCGCGGCTGCGACTCCCACCCCGCCCACCGTGCCGCTTCCCGGCCCCGAGCCGACGCCGTCCCCGCCGTCCGCACCCGCGCAGCTGGGCGTGTTCGGCGCTCCCCTGGCCGCCCCCGCGGGCTCGGGGCCGCAGGCGGGCACCCGGCCCGACGGCCCGCGGCCTGCCGCCGGCCGGCCGCGGCGTACCGCGCTGATCGTCACAGCGACGGTCGCCGCCGTCGCCCTGATCGCGGGCGGGATCACCTACGCGGCCATGAGCGGCAGTTCCGACGACACGGACGGCAAGGAGTCCGCGGCCTCACCGGACCCGACGAAGCGGGACGGAAAGTCGTCCGCAGAACCGGCCGCGGACGACGCCGCGCCCTCGGGAGCCTCCTCGGACCCGTCCGCCGCCGTCGAGGGCGTGATCGGCAAGGAGTACCTGGGCACCTGGGAGGGCGCGGGCAAGGACAGCGAGCAGCGGCCGTACTCCTTCCGCCGGATCACCATCACCCAGGGCGGCGTGGGCGCCGATGTCGCCACGACGTTCAACTCGTTCGACGACGCGCTGTGCAACGGCGCCGCCAAGCTGGTCTCCTTCGACAACCTGATGGTGCTGGAGTCCAGGGCGCTCAGCAGCATCCCCGAGGAAGCCTGCTCCGACGGCGGCCGGCAGACGGTCCGCGCAGCGGGCGACGGCACGCTCATCTGGACGGACGACGACGGTGAGACCGCGGTCCTCAGCAGGAGCGTCGAGAACGCCACTCCCGTCCCCGGCGAGTTCCTCGGGAAGTGGGAGTACGTGGAGACGGGCGGCTCGCCGTCCCCCGACAGCTCGACACTGGAGCTGAGTCAGGGCGCGTACGGAGAGGTCGTCGCCAAGTACACCAGCGACGGGCCCTCGTACCACTGCGAGAAGGAGAGCGTCCTCGTCTACGCGAACAGCAAGGAGCTGCGCCTGGGCCCGCAGGCCGTGACGGCGGCCGAGCCCGAGGACGAGTGCGAGGGCGACGGGACCAGCACGGTGCAGATGAAGGGCGCCGACGGTCTGTCGCTCGCCTGGACGGACTCCGACGAGGAGGACGCGCCGGCCACCTACCGGCGGGCCGGCTGACCCGGGACGCACCCGCGCGTGGGCGCGGCGGCGGCCGGCACTGCCTCGGGCAGGCCGGCCGCCGCCGCGGTGACTCCTACAGGAAGGAGTTGATCTCGATCGTCTCGGTGCGGCCGGGGCCGACACCGATCGCGGAGATCGGGGCGCCGGACATCTCCTCCAGCGCCTTCACGTACGCCTGCGCGTTCTTCGGCAGGTCACCGAAGGTCTTGGCCTTCGTGATGTCCTCGGACCAGCCCGGCAGCATCTCGTAGACCGGCTTCGCGTGGTGGAAGTCGGTCTGGCTGTAGGGCAGCTCCTCGACGCGCTTGCCGTCGATCTCGTACGCCACGCACACCGGGATCCGCTCCCAGCCGGTCAGCACGTCCAGCTTGGTGAGGAAGAAGTCGGTGAGGCCGTTGACCCGGGTCGCGTACCGCGCGATCGGGGCGTCGAACCAGCCGCAGCGGCGGTCACGGCCGGTGGTGACACCGCGCTCGCCGCCGATCCGGCGCAGCGCCTCGCCGTCCTCGTCGAGAAGTTCCGTCGGGAAGGGTCCGGCACCGACGCGCGTGGTGTAGGCCTTGAGGATGCCGATGACCCGGCTGATCTTCGTCGGGCCCACGCCGGATCCGGTGCAGGCGCCGCCCGCGGTCGGGTTCGACGAGGTGACGAAGGGGTAGGTGCCGTGGTCGACGTCCAGCAGAGTGCCCTGGCCACCCTCGAAGAGGACGACCTTGCCCTCGTCGATGGCGTCGTTCAGGATCAGCGTCGTGTCGGCGACGTACGGCTTGATCTGCTCCGCGTACTGGAGCATCTCCTCCACGATCTTGCCGGCCTCGATCGCGCGCCGGTTGAAGACCTTGGCGAGGAGCTGGTTCTTCTGCTCCAGCGCCGCCTCGACCTTCTGCTCCAGGATCGACTCGTCGTAGAGGTCCTGGACGCGGATGCCCACCCGGTTGATCTTGTCGGCGTAGGTCGGGCCGATGCCCCGGCCGGTCGTACCGATCTTCCGCTTACCGAGGAAGCGTTCCGTCACCTTGTCGACGGTGACGTTGTACGGAGTGATCAAATGAGCGTTGCCGCTGATCAGGAGCTTGGACGTATCGACGCCCCGCTCGTTCAGACCGCTCAGCTCGGAGAGCAGGACCGCCGGGTCGACGACGACACCGTTACCGATGACCGGGGTACACCCCGGCGACAGGATTCCGGAGGGGAGGAGATGCAGTGCGTACTTCTGGTCGCCTACGACGACCGTGTGGCCGGCATTGTTGCCGCCCTGGTAACGCACCACATAGTCAACGGATCCACCGAGGAGGTCGGTGGCCTTCCCCTTGCCCTCGTCACCCCACTGAGCACCGAGCAGCACAAGTGCGGGCACAGGCGTACACCCCTTCCGGGCGGGGCATGTCCAAGGTCAGGGGGCGTACGTAAAGGTCGTACCTGCCGTACGACGATGTACGGCAAAGCCTGAGCCGTCGAACCGGGTGCCCCGGAATAGACGAAGCCCCTGGCGCAATAGCGCAAGGGGCTCTTGCACCAAGATGCTACCCGAGGAAGGACCGAGGTGTCGGCTGCAGAGCCCCCCGGCGACGGCGACCACCAGCTACTCGTGCTCATCGACCCCCTTGCCCGCCGCTACGACGGCGAGTCCGTGCGCATCGCGAAGGACGTCCTGAGCGCCGGCGCGCACGCCAAGATCTGCTTCGCGGACGGCCCCGACGAGTTCGCCAGGGCCCTGTCCCGGCGCGGCTCCAGACGTCCGGTCGTCGTCGGCGACGACCACGCGCTGCTGCGCGCGGTGTCCCAGCTGCACCGGGAACGCGAGCTCTCCGACAGCGCGCTGTCCCTGATCCCGGTCGGCGCGGACCACTCACTGGAACTCAGCTACGCGCTCGGCGTGCCCCGGGGAGCGGTCGCCGCGGCTCGCACGGTGCTGGACGGGACCGTCCGCCGGATGGATCTGCTGGTCGACGACAGCGACGGGGTGGTCCTCGGCGAGCTGCGCATCCCGGCGGCCAGGCCGTCCCCCGGACCGCCGCACACGGTCTGGGACACCTGCCGCACCCTGGTGGCCTCGCTGGTCCGCCCCGCGCCGCCATCGCCCGCGGGCCCCTCCCGGCCCCACCGGCTGCGGGTCGAGGCGGACGGCGTCCTGCTGAACGACCTGGACCGGCCGGTCGAGGGCGTCGCGGTGACGGCCCAGGGCGACGGCGGCCTGGCCGACGTGGTGATCCACACGGCGGCGGGCGAGACGCACACGGCGGAGGCCAAGGCGGTCACGATCTCCGGCCCGGACTTCCGCTACCGCGCCGACATACAGGTCGCGGGTCCCGTCAGGACCCGCACGTGGACCGTACGGGCGGGTGCGTGGGGGCTGGTGCTTCCTGCGGCGCACGTCTGATCCCGGACCTCACGCCCTCACCCCGACGTCCTGCGGCTCTCCCGCCACCGGCCCAGGACGCCGACCATTTCGGCCTGCATGAACTCGAAGAACTCCGCCGTCTCCACGAGCCGCGCACCCGCCGGGGTGTCCTCACCGAGGGAGCGTGCGCCGTCCCGCAGCGTGCGCTCCCAGCGGGTCAGCACCTGGTCGCGGTTGGCGAAGGCGGCGTACCAGATCTCGTCGTGCAGGCGGTAGCGGTCACGGCGTGAACCGGGGTCCCGTTCACGGCCGACCATGCTGACCTGGCTGAGGTGGTTGATCGCCCCTGACACGGCGGCCGGGCTGATCCGGAGTTGCCTGCCGAGGTCCGCCGAGGTCATGGAGCCGTCGTCGGCGGCGAGGAGCGACGCGAAGACTCTCGCGGCCATCCGCTGCATCCCGGCCTCCGTCATCTCGGCCGCGAAGCGCTCGACGAAGCGGGATACCGCGTCCTCGTCGCGCCCGCCCTCCCCCGTCGCCCCGGGTCCATCGGTCAAGCCGGTCATGTCTTCCGCCGCCTCCTCCGCTCCGATCACGAGCCGACTTTACAGGCTTCCTTAATTTCATAACTTTGTGAGACTCGCGTACTTCCGGGAAACACGACGCAGGAAATCACCGTGGCCGGACTGCACAAGTCGTCCGGGCGGACGCGCGCGCCGGACGGCCTCGACCTCGCCGTCGAGGAGGGCGAGGTCCACGGTTTCCTCGGTCCCGACGGCGCCGGGACGCTTCGATGGGCACGGCAGGGACCCTCGGGCGCCTTGCCTCAGATCTCGACCCGCAGCTCCCGGAGTCCGCGGATCACGTACCCCGGGTTCCACTGCGGCTCCGCCGTCAGCCGCATCCCCGGCGCCTTGCGCAACAACTCACCGAACGAGGCGGCGAGTTCGATGCGGGCCAGGGGCGCTCCCAGGCAGTAGTGGATGCCCGCCCCGAAGGAGATGTGCGGGTTGTCCTGCCGGGACAGGTCCAGCGTCTCCGCGTCGGCGAAGCGCTCCGGATCGCGGTTGGCCGAGGCGAAGAGCAGCGCGACCTGCGAGCCGCGCGGAATGACGGTGCCGTCGATCTCGATGTCGTCCAGGACCCAGCGCGCGAACATGGGTACCGGGGTGTCGTAGCGCAGCAGTTCCTCCACCGCGGTCAGGAGCAGACCGTGGTCACCACGCAGGGAGGCCAGCTGCTCAGGGTGCCGGAACAGCATCCACCAACTGTTGACCGTGGCGTTGACGGTGGCCTCGTGACCGGCGTTGAGCAGGAGTACGCAGGTGGAGATGATCTCCTGCTCGGTCAGCCGGTCCTCGTCGTCATGGGCGGCGATGAGCCCCGAGATCAGATCCGCCCCCGGGTCGGCGCGCCGCGCTTCGATCAGTTCGCGCAGGTAGCCGGAGAACTCGACCGACGCCTGCACGGCGGCCCGGGCGGTCTCCTCGGGCGGGTTCAGCTCGAACATCCCGCAGATCGCGGCCGACCACGGCCGCAGGAGCGCCCGGTCGGCCTCCGGGACACCGAGCATCTCCGCGATGACGGCCACCGGCAGGGGCTCGGCGACCGCGCTCAGCAGATCACCGCCGCCGGCCTCGACGAAGTCGTCGACGAGGCCGGCGGCCAGCCGCTCCACGGTCGGGGCGAGCGCCTCGACCCTGCGGGGTGTGAACGCCTTCGCGACCAGCCGCCGGATCCGTGTGTGGTCGGGGGCCTCCAGATCCAGGATCCCGTGCCCGTTGAGCGTGTGGAACGGCTCGTGGGCGGCGGGCGGGGCGGTGACGCCGAACTCGTCGTGGCTGAAGCGGTGCAGGTAGGTCCGCCCCAGCCGCCGGTCGCGCAGCAGCCCGGACACGTCGGAGTAGTGCGGGATCAGCCACTGCCGGGTCGGCTCGAAGTAGTGCGCCCTGCCGGTGGCGCGGAGCGCGGCGTAGGCGGGGTACGGATCGGCGACGAACGCCGGGGACCAGGGGTCGAAGGACACGTGCATGGGCAGACGCTACCCGGGCGTGACCAGCCGCGCCTCGTAGGCGAACACGGCCGCCTGGGTGCGGTCCCGCAGTCCCAGCTTCACCAGGATGCGGCTGACGTGCGTCTTGATCGTCGACTCGGCGACCACCAGGTGCGAGGCGATCTCCAGGTTCGACAGCCCCTGGGCGATCAGTACGAGCACCTCCGTCTCCCGCTCGGTGAGATCGCCGATCCTGGCCATGGCGGGCGGCCTCGGAGCCTCGGCGATCTTCGAGAACTCGGTGATCAGCCGCCGGGTCACCGTCGGGGCGAGCAGCGCCTCGCCCGACGCCACCACGCGGACACCGTCGGCGAGCTGACGGGCCGAGGCGTCCTTCAGCAGGAAGCCCGAAGCCCCGGCCCGCAGCGCCTGGTACACGTACTCGTCGAGATCGAACGTGGTCAGGACGAGCACCTTGGCGTCCGCGTCGGCGGCGACGATCTCACGGGTCGCCTCGATGCCGTTGAGCTCCGGCATGCGGATGTCCATCAGCACCACGTCGGGCCGCAGGGCCGCGACCTGGGAGACGGCCTGCCGGCCGTCGACGGCCTCACCGACGACCTCGATGCCCGGCATCGCGTTGAGCAGCACCGAGAAACCCTCACGGACCATCGCCTGGTCGTCGACGATCAGGACCCGGATGGACGCTTCGCTCACGCTCCCTCACCGGCCTCGGCCCGCTCCTGCTCCGCGGGCACCGGGAGGAACACGGCGACCTCGTAGCCGCCGTCCCCGGTGGCTCCGGCCGTCATCTCGCCGTTCAGCATCGCGACCCGCTCCCGCATCCCCGTGATTCCGTGTCCGGCGCCCGGCGACGGCTTGACCAGCCCCCGCGCGGGGCCGTTGACGACCCGCACTCCGAGCCCGCCCAGCACATAGCCGATCTCCACCTTGGCAGTGGCGCCCGGTGCGTGCCGGAGCGTGTTGCTCAGCGCCTCCTGGACGATCCGGTACGCCGACAGCTCGACTCCCTGCGGCAGCACCCGCACCGCACCGGTGACGGTCTTCTCCGTCTCCAGTCCGGTCTCCCGGACGTTGTCCAGCAGCCGGTCGATCTCGGCGAGGGTGGGCTGCGGGGCGTCCGGTGCCTCGTAGTCCTCCGCCCGTACGACGCCGAGGACCCGGCGCAGCTCGGTGAGAGCGGCCACGGCGTTCTCCCGGATGGTGACGAAGGCCTGTTCCAGCTCGGGCGGCGGGTTCTCCACCCGGTACGGGGCCGCCTCCGCCTGGATCGCGACGACCGACATGTGGTGCGCGACGACGTCGTGCAGCTCACGCGCGATGGTGGTGCGCTCCTCCAGCAGCGTCCGCCGGTCGCGCTCCACGGCGGTGACGGTGCGCTGCACGGTGACCTCGTGCTGCGCCTCACGACGGACCTGCACCATGGCGACGAGGAGCAGCCCGAAGGCGGAAGTGACCGCCATCGGGGCGGTGTTGGAGAATCCGGGGCCCATGTTCCCCAGGAAGCTCCCGACGAGCAGGGTGATCAGCCACATCCAGGCGGCGGTACGCGGCCGTGTCCTCGCCGCCACGACGATCAGCACGCCCAGGTGGCAGGCGAACGCGCTCGGCTGCCAGGGCCAGTCGCCGCTGCCCACGATCGCCACCACCGGCGTCGACACGATCGACACCCAGAACGCGAGGACGGGACGGACCAGCGTCATCAGCAGCGTGCAGGCCGGGAGGAACGCGGTGATGAGGGTCGCGATGCCGAACGGGGAGTAGGTGTTCGCCGCGAAGATGCCCTCCAGCAGCGAGACCAGCGCGACCAGGCCCACCACCACGTGCGGAAACCAGACGACACCCTTGCGGAGGGGCTTCGGGAGGCGTCGGACGACCGGCCCGCCCGTGCCCAGCGGGTCCAGCGGGCGGTAGTCGAAGACGTTGTGGAACAGGTCCTGCCGAAGGCTGTCTATCGCCGCCGCGGCTGCCCGGCGCTCCGGGCTCTGGGTCTTGGTCTCGGTCACGCTTCCACGGTAGGGGCCCCGTCCGCCCCGGTCGTCAGCAGTGAAGCGGATCCTTCGGCGTCCGTCGCAAGTACTACCAGGCCAGCTGGGCGATCTCCTCGGCCACCACCGCGCAGGCGTCCGCCGCCGGATCGATCAGCGGGAAATGGCCGACCCCGTCCAGCAGCGTCAGCCCCACCATCTCGCCGGCCTTCGCCGCGGCGTCCACGAACGCCTCCGTGACCGCCTGCGGGACCGTGGTGTCCTCCACGCCCTGGACGACGGCCGTCGCGATCCCGGTCGGCAACAGCAGAGCCGGATCGACGTGCGCGCTCCGGGCCTCGAAATCGTCCGCGCCCAGGAGCTGGTGCAGCGCGCCCGAGCAGACGTCCAGCTCCACCGCGCTCGCGAAGTCCCCGATCGGCGCCAGGGCGACCACCCCGCGCAGAGGCGGCGCGGCGGGCAGCCGCCACGGCGAACCCTCCGGCAGCACGTGCCGGGCTGCCGCCCACAGGGCGAGCTGTCCGCCCGCCGAGTGGCCGGTGACCACGGTCTTGCGCGTATCCGCCCCCGGGAGCTCCCTTGCCGCGAGCGTCGGCAGGGCGTCCATCGCCGCCGCCACGTCGTCGAAGGTCTCGGGCCAGCGCCCCGCGAGCGGGCCCGCCGGGCCCTGCTGCGGGATCTCACCACCGCGCCGGTACTCGACGCTGGCCACGGCGAACCCGCGCCGAGCGAGGAAGTCCGCGAAGGGAGAGACGTGCTTCCGGTCGTACGGCGCCCGCCAGGCCCCGCCGTGCAGGAGCACGACGAGCGGAGTCCCGGTCCGGCCGTCCCGCGGGGCGAAGAAGTCGATCACCTGGTCGGGGTGGCTCCCGTAGGCCGCGGACCCGTCGGGGGCGACCACCGGATGCGCGAACGCCGACTCGGTCTCGGCGGCGTCGCGGTCACGCCCGGCAGAATCCGACATGCTGCTCCAACCGTCCTGGGAATGTGCCCAACTGGACTGACCTGCGGGGACGGTACCAGTACGGGACACCGCCGCCGTACCGGCCCGGATCATGGGCCGGTACGGCGGCGGACGCTCAGACGGCCAGCACCTCGGCGAGGATCCGCGCCGCCCGCTCGGCGTCGGCGAAGCCGACGTACAGCGGGGTGAAACCGAAGCGCAGGACGTCCGGGCGGCGCAGATCGCCGACCACACCGCGCTCGACGAGCGCGTTCATCACCGCTTCCGTCTCGTCCGCGTTCTCGCACCGCAGCGAGACCTGGCTGCCGCGCTCCGCGTGGGCGGCCGGGGTGACCGGGGTGACCCGGCCGCCGGGGACGTACGCGGCGACGCACTCCAGGAAGAAGTCCGTCAGCGCCAGGGACTTGGCGCGCACGGCCTCCACCGCCACGCCCTCCCACACGTCCAGCGACGCTTCCAGCGCCAGCATGGACAGGATGTCCGGGGTGCCGACCCGGCCCCGTACGGAACCGTCCGCGGGCACGTATCCGGAGGTCATCCCGAACGGATCGGCGTGCGACGTCCATCCGGGCAGCGGGGAGTCGAAGGCGGCCTGATGGCGTTCGGCGACGTACAGGTAGGCCGGCGAACCCGGCCCGCCGTTCAGGTACTTGTACGTGCAGCCGACGGCCAGGTCGACGCCGTGCGCGTCGAGGCCCACCGGCAGGGCGCCGGCGCTGTGGCACAGGTCCCAGACGGAGAGCGCGCCCGCATCATGGACGGCCGCGGTGAGACCGGGCAGGTCGTGGAGCCTGCCCGTGCGGTAGTCGACGTGATTCAGCAGGACGGCCGCCGTGCGGGGCCCGAGCGCGGCCGGCACGTCGGCCGGGGCGACCGGGAGGACACGGTGGCCCGTCATCCGGGCCGCCGAACCGGCGATGTACCCGTCGGTGGGGAACGTCGTCGCGTCGACGAGGATCTCGTCGCGCCCCTCGCCCGCGAGGCGGGCCGCCGCGACGACCGCCTTGAAGACGTTCACGCTGGTGGAGTCACCCACGACGATCTGTCCGGCGCCCGCCCCGACCAGCGGGCCGATCCGGTCACCGATCCGCTCGGGCGCGGTCCACCAGCCGCTCTCGTCCCAGGAGCGGATGCGCAGCGCGCCCCACTCCCGGGTGATGACGTCCTGCATCCGCGCGGGGACGTGGCGGGGCAGAGCGCCCAGCGAGTTGCCGTCGAGGTAGACGGTGTCGTCGAGGGTGAACAGCTCGCGCAGCCCGGCCAGTGTGTCGGCCGCGTCGAGCGCCTCGGCGCGCTCCTGGAGGTCAGACATGGCTGCGGGCCGTCCACAGCTCGGGGAACACGCTCTTGGTGGCCCGCTTCTCCAGCCAGGCGACACCGGCCGATCCGCCGGTGCCGGTCTTCGAACCCATCGCCCGCCGGGTGGCCGTCAGGTGGTCGTTGCGCCAGCGCCACACCAGCTCGCCGACATCGGTCAGCACCTCGCCGAGCCGTACGAGCTCGGCGTTCTGGTCCGTGTCGGCGTAGATCTCCGCCCAGACGGCCTCGACCGCGGGGGACGGCTCGTACTTCTGCGACAGGTCCCTCTCGAGCACCGACCGGGGCACCGCGTATCCACGGCGGGCCAGCAGGGCGAGCGTCTCGTCGTACAGCCCGGGCTCGTGGAGCGCCTTCTCGAGCTCGGCGTGGACCCGGGGAGCACCGCGGTGCGGCACGAGCATGGAGGCGGACTTGTCGCCCAGCAGGAACTCCATCCGGCGGTACATCGCCGACTGGAAACCGGATCCTTCGCCGAGGGAGCCCCGGTAGGAGTTGAACTGGGCGGGGGTGAGGCCGGCCAGCGGCTTCCAGGAGGCGTTCAGAGCCTCCAGCTCCCGCAGGGAACGCTTCAGGGCGTCGCGGGCGACCGGTATGCGGTCCTCGCGCAGGGCGTGCGCCGCCGTCTCCCACTCATGGACGATGACCGTGAACCACAGCTCCATGACCTGGGTGGTGACCAGGAAGACCATCTCGCCGGGATCGTCCGAGCGAAGGTGCTGGAGGTGGGTCAGGACGTCCGCCTGGACGTAGTCCTCGTACGGGGTCGTTCCCGCGAAGTCCAGGTGCGGGGTGTCCGCACCGGTGGCTTCGGGGTCGGGGTTGATGGTCGACATTTCTGTCTCCTCGACACGAGCTTCCGGGTAGCGGTCCGCCCCTTCCTCTGAGGTGGTGGAGCTCCGGTCCCCTGCTCGGCATCCTAACGGCCTTCCGCGGAACGCGTCGGGCCCCGCGGGCTGCTGCCCGCGGGGCCCGGAAAGCGGGGCCTGCCTCAGCCCAGGATGTCGGCGGCGGTCTGCGAGGAGTCGCGCAGGAACGTCGAGCAGCGCTCGTACTCCGCCTGCTCACCGATCGCCTGCGCGGCGCGCGCGAGGGCGTGCAGGGCCCGCAGGAAGCCGCGGTTCGGCTCGTGCTCGAACGGGACGGGGCCGTGGCCCTTCCAGCCCGCGCGGCGCAGGGCGTCGAGGCCGCGGTGGTAGCCGGTGCGCGCGTACGCGTACGACTCGACGACCCGGCCGCCCTCGTACGCCTCGTCGGCGAGCTGCGCCCAGGCCAGCGAGGACATGGGGTACTTCGCCGCGACATCGGCGGGAGCCGTGCCGGCTGCGAGCAGCTCGCGCGGCTCCGGGTCGTCGGGCAGGTGGGTCGGGGCAGGGCCGCCGAGCAGGTTCTCGTGGATGGACATGGCTCAAGTGTGCCCGGACCCGGGTTCCGGCTCCAAGGGCGGGGCGGTGACACCGCAGTGCGTCGAGCACGCCGGCCGGGGCTCGGGCCGGGCTGCCGGAGTCGCCCGAACGGCCCACCAGGCGATCACCGAACCCGCCACCAGCAGACCGGCGCACATCGGCATGGCCCGCCGGAACGTCGAGGCGAACTCCCCCGCGTCCCGGTACGCCTCGGGTCCCATCCCGGCCAGCAGCGGGAGCGCGGCGACCGCGAGCAGCCCGGCGGCCCGCGCCGCCGCGTTGTTGATGCCACTGGCGAGGCCCGCCCGGCCGGTTTCCACAGCGGCCAGGACGGTCGCGGTGAGGGGGGCCACGAGAGTGACCATGCCGAGTCCCAGTACCAGCACGGCGGGCAGGACGTCCAGCGGGTAGGAGGCGCCGGGGCCGACCCGCAGCATCAGGAGCATCCCGGCCGCCGCCAGCAGCGGGCCCACGGTGAGCGGGATGCGCGGGCCGATACGCCGCCCGAGGTCGCCGGCCGACGCGGAGAACAGCAGCATGAGGACCGTCGTGGGCAGAAGCGCGGTGCCCGCGCCGAGCGCCGAGTAGCCGGCGACCACCTGGAGCTGGATCGCGGACAGGAAGAAGAACCCGCCGAGCGCCGCGTACACGCAGAACGTGACGAGGTTGACGGCCGTGAACTGCCGCGAGGAGAAGATCGACGGCGGGACCATGGGATCGGCCCGGTGCCGCTCCACCCGCACGAAGGCCGCTCCGAGAGCCACACCGCCGAATGCCGCACCGATCACCATTGCGGACGCGCCCTGTTCCGGGACCTCGATCAGCGCGTAGGTGACCAGGGCGAGTGCGAGCGCCGCGAGGGCCGCGCCGAGCACGTCGAACCGGCCGTGGGCGTCGGGATCGCGGGACTCCGGCACATGGCGCAGGGCCACGGGCACGCAGACCGCGGCGAGCGGCAGGTTGAGCAGGAACACCCACCGCCACCCCGGCCCGTCCACCAGCCACCCGCCCAGGAACGGCCCGACGGCCGCCCCGACCCCGCCGAACCCTGACCAGAGCCCCACGGCACGGGCCCGGTCGTCGGGGTGGAAGCTGGCCTGGATGATCGCCAGCGAACCGGGGGTGAGCAGCGCGCCACCGATCCCCTGCAACGCCCGTGCGGCGACCAGCACCTCGGCGCTCGGCGCGATCCCGCACAGCAGCGAGGCCACGGCGAACCAGACCACCCCGACGAGGAAGACCCTCCGTCGCCCGAACCGGTCCCCGAGCGCACCCCCGAGCAGGATCAGCCCCGCCAGGGTGAGCATGTAGGCATTGACGGTCCACTGCAGGGCGGCCAGATCGGTGCCGAGGTCCTGGCCGATGCGGGGGAGGGCCACGTTGATCACCGTGGAGTCGAGCAGGGCCATGCCCGACCCGAGCACAGTCGTCAGGACGACCCATCGCCCCACGGGCGAGGCAACCCGGATCCCAGCCCCGTCCGCACCGTCCGCACCGTCCGCACCGTCCGCACCGTCCGCACCGTCCGCGTCAGTCATACAGGCAGCATCACCGCTGCCGGACCGGCCGGCCATTCACGCACGCCGGCCGGTCGTGCGCATCTTCCTGCCCCTGCCGGGACGAAGCGAGGCCCGCCTCACCGGGCGAGGCAGGAGACAGCTGCCGGGCCCGGGGCAGTGGCCCACCGCCGCCGAACCCCCGCCACAGCCCTCCCACGCCCCGTAGGACCCGCCTACACCACCGCTCTCAGCCCCCGCACCAGCGCCGAGACCCCCGCCTCCACCTTGCTCCGCGCACATCCCACGTTCAGCCTCAGGAAGCCCGGCGCGCCGTACACCGAGCCCGGCATGATCGCGACCCTCTCCCGCTCGATCAGCACCCGCTGCAGAGCCTCCTCGTCCACACCCAGTGGACGCAGGTCGATCCAGGCCAGATAGCCGGCCATCGGCGGCTTCCACGCCAGCTCGGGGAACTCCGCGTCCAGCCGCTCCCCGACCATCGCCAGGTTTCCGGCGGTGTAGGCGCGAACGGCGTCCAGCCATGCCGCGCCCTCCCGGTACGCCGTGATGTGCGCGGTCAGCGACAGCACCGCGGGCGAGGCGAGCCCCTCGGCCGTCTCCATCCTGCGCAGGTACTCCGTCCGGTCCTCCGGGTTTCCGACGAGCCCGTACGAACCGGTCAGCGCCGGAAAGTTGAAGGACTTCGACGCGGACGTGATGACCGCCCAGCGCCCCCCGGCGGAAGAGCCCCCCTCCCCCGCGACCCGTGCGTACGGAATGTGTGTGTACCCGTCATGGACGAAGTCCGCGTGGATCTCGTCGCTGATCACGGCCACCCCGTACCGCCGCGCCAGCGCGGCCGTCTCCCGGAGCTCGGCCTCCGTCCACACCCGCCCCGTCGGGTTGTGCGGCGAGCACAGCACCAGGACCTTCGCGTCGGTCCGCGCCAGCTCCCGTTCCAGGGCGGCCGTGTCGCCCACCGGCACACCCCGCAGCTCCCGTCCGAGCCCGAGGATCGCCTTGCGGAAGCCGTCGTACGTCGGGGTGTGGACGACCACACCCTCGCCCTCGGCCGTCCACATCTGCAACAACTGCGACAGCTGGCTGAGCACGGACGGGCCGTAGACCAGGGCGGCGGTGTCGATCGTGGTGCCGTACCGGGTCTCGTACCAGTGCCCGACGGCCGACAGGAAGTCGTCCTGCTGCCAGGTGGTGTAGCCGAGGACCCCGTGGTCGATGCGGGTCCGCAGCGCGGCCAGCACCTCGGGTGCGGTCGCGAAGTCCATGTCGGAGATGGTGAAGGGCAGCAGCCCGTCCACCCCGAACCGCTCGGCGACGTCGTCCCACTGGACGCACCAGGTGCCCCTGCGGTCGATGACGGTGTCGAAGTCGTACTGCGCGGGCTCACTCACGCGGATCCCCACTCTCTCGGACATGGAACGGGCCCGGCCCCCAGAAGGGAGACCGGGCCCGCTCGTACATCAGTGTGGCGTACGTGCCTACTTCAGCCTGGTGCCCGCGGAGCGCAGGTTGGCACAGGCCTCCGTGACGCGCACGGCCATGCCGCCCTCGGCGGACTTGCCCCAGCTGCGGGGGTCGTAGACCTTCTTGTTGCCGACCTCGCCGTCGACCTTCAGCACGCCGTCGTAGTTGCGGAACACGTGGTCCACGATCGGGCGGGTGAAGGCGTACTGGGTGTCGGTGTCGAGGTTCATCTTCACGACGCCGTTCTCCAGCGCGGTGGCGATCTCCTCGGCCGTGGAGCCCGACCCTCCGTGGAAGACGAAGTCGAACGGCTGGCTGCCGGCCGGCTTGCCGTACTTGGAGGAGACACCCTCCTGCAGGTCCTTGAGGAGCTCCGGGCGCAGGACGACGTTGCCCGGCTTGTAGACCCCGTGGACGTTGCCGAAGGACGCTGCCAGCAGGTAGCGGCCCTTCTCGCCCAGGCCGAGCGCCTCGGCCGTACGCAGCGCGTCGTCGACGGTGGTGTACAGCTCGTCGTTGATCTCGTGCGTGACGCCGTCCTCCTCGCCACCGGTCGGAGTGATCTCGACCTCAAGGATGATCTTGGCGGCGGCGGCCTTGGCCAGCAGCTCCTGGCCGATGGCCAGGTTGTCGGCGAGGGTCTCCGCGGAACCGTCCCACATGTGCGACTGGAACAGCGGGTTCAGGCCCTTGGCGACGCGCTCCGCGGAGACGTCGAGCAGCGGACGTACGTAACCGTCCAGCTTGTCCTTGGGGCAGTGGTCGGTGTGCAGCGCGACCGTGATGTCGTACTTGGCGGCGACGATGTGCGCGAACTCGGCGAGGGCTACGGCGCCCGTCACCATGTCCTTGTTGTACTGGCCGCCCAGGAATTCGGCACCACCGGTGGAGATCTGGACGATGCCGTCGCTCTCCGCCTCCGCGAAGCCGCGCAGTGCAGCGTGCAGGGTCTGGGTCGACGTCACATTGATGGCCGGGTAGGCGAACTTGCCTGCCTTCGCCCGGTCGAGCATCTCGGCGTAGACCTCGGGGGTTGCGATGGGCATCTGTCCGCTCCTTGGGATGTGCGGGTGTTCAGGCTTGGTCCCTGACCTGGGGGCGACGTCATCGTCGCCCTCATCTTCCCAGACTCTCGCTTCGGCTCCACGCTGACCGTCGCGTAGTGCCTCCCGTTTCACGTGAAACGGGAGGCACTCCAAGGAAGCCGCAGGTCAGGCCAGGTCGAGGTCGGCCGCGGAGTAGACCTGGACGTACGGCAGACCAGCTTCGGCGATCGCCGGAGCGGCACCGCGCTCCACGATCACGGCGACGGCCACGACCTCGCCGCCGGCCTCGCGCACCGCTTCCACCGCGGTCAGCGGGGAGCCACCGGTCGTCGAGGTGTCCTCGACGACGAGGCAGCGACGGCCCTTGACGTCCGTGCCCTCGATACGACGCTGCATCCCGTGGGCCTTCTGCGCCTTGCGGACGACGAACGCGTCCAGGCTCTTCCCGCGCGCCGCCGAGGCGTGCAGCATCGAGGTGGCCACCGGGTCGGCGCCCAGCGTCAGGCCGCCGACGCAGTCGTAGTCCAGCTCGGCGGTGGCGTCGAGCATCGCCTGGCCGACCAGCGGCGCGGCCTTGCCGTCCAGCGTGATCCGGCGCAGGTCGATGTACCAGTCGGCTTCCAGACCCGAGGAGAGGGTCACCTTGCCGTGCACCACGGCCTTGTCCTTGATCTGCTGGAGCAGCTCAGCGCGTACGTCAGTCATGTCAACGAGGGTAAGGGCTGCCGTGGAGGGTCAGAGCCGTGCCCAGCTCCAGGTCGTCGTGATCTCCAGGGGCTCGATCGGGGTGACGAGCCGGGGGGCCGTGTTCAGCCCGTTCGGCGGTCCGGACTGCGGCTCGACGCAGACCGCCTCCGCCTGCTCGTCGTAGATCACCACCCACTCGTCCCGGCTCCTGACGGTCAGCTCCAGCTGTTCGGGCCAGGTGAGCTTCACGTCGACGCCCGCGGGCATCCCGAAGCAGTCGTCCCACGGGCCGGGCAGGGGGTCGATCCGGCGGCCGGTGGGCAGGTGGTTGTCGCCCCGCTCCTCCTGCCACTCCGCGTCGAAGGCCAGCCGCACGTCCTGGCCACCGAGGTTCCGGAGGAACCAGGGGTGCCAACCGGCCTGCGCCGGGAAGGAGTCGCCGTACGTCTCGATGCCGAGGCTCAGCGTCAGCGATTCCTCCGTCAGCTCGAAGGACTGCGTGACCCGGCCCTCGTACGGCCAGGGGTCGGTCAGGTCGTAGAAGAAGGCCGCTTCCGACTCGCCCTGCCGGGCCGACTGCCAGGAGGTGTCCCGTCCGGTGCCGTGGATGGCGTGCGGCGGGGCGTTCAGCGGCATCTGATGCGGCTCGCCGCCGTTACGGAACACGCCGTTCTCGGTACGGCCGCACCACGGCACCATCGGGAAGCAGCCGTACCGCTCACCCTGGCGCAGCAGTTCGGTGCCCGCGATCCGCATGCTGCTGATCCGGCAGCCGTGGACGGGGTCAACGGTCAATTCGACGTCGCCGGCGGTCAGCCGGGCGTTCTTCACAACTCTGCTCACCCCCCGACACTACTGGCGCGAGGCGGCTCCCTACGGCCTCCTGCGCCGCAGAGCCCTGCCCACCACCACGGCCGACGCGATCGCCAGGGCGGCCGCCGGCGCTGCCCAGCGCAGTGTGATGCCCACGGCACCCGCCTCGGGCGACGGCACGGGGGCGTACCGGCCGCGCGGCGGTGCGTGGTCGACCTCCTCCGTGCTGCGGCCGATCATGGTGCGGCGGGCGTGTGCGGCCTCGGCGGGAGGCTCGTCCGGCACGGTGAACTCCAGCTCGGCGGACGGATCGAGCGACGGCGGCGGCACGGGAGCGTCGAACACGGACTCCTTGCCCTGCGTGGACTGCCCATCGGCGGACTCCGCGTCGGGAGACGGCGAACCGGCGGACTCCGCATCGGGAGACGGCTCCTCCGCGGGCTCATCGGCGAGCGGCGGCCCCTGCCCCTCGGACCCTGGTGCCGCGTCGTCCCGCGCCGTCAGGGACTCCGTCACCAGTTGCTGCGTGAAGCGGTCCAGCAACCGCTGCGCCGCGGCGAGCGCCGCCGACGCGTCCATGTCCACGAAGCGGCCGTCACCACTCGCCGTGCCCGCGAATCCGATCGTCGTTCCACCGTCCGTCTCGGTGAGGCCGATGGTCAGCGCCAGCTTCGCCGAGCCCGCGCCCCGCGCCTCCACCCCCTCCCCGGTCACGGAGAAGGAGTCACCGCCGTCGGTGGGACGCAGCGTCAGCGCCCCGCGGTAGGTGATCGTGTGGCCGTCGGCGCGGAACTTCAGCCGGCCCGCCAGCGGGCCCGCCGACACGTCGGCGTCCTGCTGCAGTCCCGGCACGCAGCGCGCGACGCGAGCGGGATCGGCCAGCGTCCGCCGCAGGGACGGGACCGGAACCGGAACGAACACCTCATGCTCCATACCGACCGAGCCTACTCAGCCCCGGCCGTCCCGTCAGCGCTTCCACACCCCGCACACCGTGCGGACCGCACCCACCCCGCCGCGCTCGCGGTTCACTCCTCCCAGTACCTCGGGTGGATCAGCGTCGACGGCGGCACCCCGTGCTGCCGGACCCGCTCCGCCGAACGCCGGACCGCGAGGAGGTCGCCCTCACCCAGCGTCCGCAGGGCGGGCGCCCCCGGGTCCATGCCGAGCCGGCCCACCGCCTGCCCGGCGGCCAGCACGAATCCCCAGTCCCGAGGTGAGTCCGCCCGTCCCGTGGCCCGGTCCGGCCCCGTCTCGAATCCGGTGAGACGTCCGTCGACGCGGTAGGGCCGGGTCACCAGTCCGCCCGCCCGCACCGATGCCTCCACCGTCCAGAACGTCGTCGGTCTGCTGCCCGGCGACCCCGCGTGCACCACCAGCCGGCCGCCCGGCTCCAGCGCCCCGGCGATCAGCCCGTAGAACTCGGCCGCGTAGAGCTTCGTGCTCGCTGTGATCCCCGGGTCGGGGAGGTCCGAGATCACCACGTCGTAGTGGTCGCGCGTGGCCCGCAGCCAGGTGAAGGCGTCCTCGGCGACCGCCGTCAGGCGGGGGTCCTCGTAGGCCTGGCCGTTCAGCCCGGAGAGCGCCGGGTCCGTGCGGGCCAGCCGGGTGACGGCCGGATCGAGCTCGACCACCACGACGGACGTGACGTCCGGGTAACGCAGCACCTCACGGGCCGCCAGTCCGTCGCCCCCGCCCAGGATCAGCACCCGCCGGTGGGCGCCCTTCATCGCCGGGTGCACGAGCGCCTCGTGGTAGCGGTACTCGTCCCGGGAGCTGACCCGGAGCCGGCCGTCCAGGTAGAGGTCGAGCGAGCGACGCCCCGCACCCGTGAGGACGACCTCCTGCACGTCCGTCTGCACGGCGACCCGCACCTCGTCCCCGTACACCGCACGCCGCGCCGCCCGCTCGAAGTCGTCGACCAGGACGGAGGCCGTGGCCAGCAGGGCGATCACCAGGGCGTTGACGCCGATCAGCAGCCAGCGCGACCGCCGGCAGAGATCGCGGCGGAACACCCACAGCACCAGTGCCCCGCCCGCTGCCGCGTTGACCGCGCCGGTGAACAGCGCCCCCGTCAGCTGGCCCATCATCGGCAGCAGAAGGAACGGGAAAGCGAGTCCGCCGACCAGCGCCCCCACGTAATCGGCGGCGAACAGGTCCGCGACCGCGCCGCCCGCGTCCTGCCGGTCGACCCGCTGGATCAGCGTCATCAGCAGGGGGATCTCCGCGCCGATCAGGATGCCGATGGCGAGCGAGAAGCCGACCAGCGCGTGGCGTGACTCCCCGAGCCAGGCGAAGGACGCGTACAGGATGAGTGCCGATGTGCCGCCGACAAGGGCGAGTGCGGCCTCGATGAGCCCGAATCCCACGGCGGCGCGTCCGCGTAGACGTTTGGCGAGCAGCGACCCGATGCCCATCGCGAACACCATCACGGAGAGCACGACCGAGGCCTGTGTGACCGAGTCCCCGATCAGGTACGAGGCCAGCGCCACCAGCTCCAGCTCGTACACCAGACCGCACGCGGCGCAGATGAAGACCACGGTGAGCACGAGGAACCGGCCGGTCCTCGGCCGTACGGAGAGACTCGTCGCGCCCCCTCGCAGCGGCATCTGCTGGTCGATCATGAAACGAACGCTACGTGACGGGAAGGTCGCCACTTGTCACCCACACGGGTGCAAGTGACGCGCCCGACGCGCGCCCGGCCGGCCGCGCACCACCCCGGACGCGCCCGCTCCGCATCCTCACGACACCGCGGCCGGGACTCGCACCCCCACCCGCGTCCGGGTCACCACCAGCTGCCCCTCCTGGGGGTAGGCGTGCCAGGTGCGCCAGCCCACCTGGCCCTCCGTCCGGTGCGCGAGCATCGCGGTGAAGGCGTAGGGACTGCCGGGGAACGTTCCCGCCAGCCCGTGCGGATGGTCGGACACCAGAGCGAGCAACTCCTGCGCGCGCCCCGCGAAGGAGCCCTCGGAGAGCGTCTCGACGCGCGCCGCGAATTCGTAGTCCCAGTCGCCGATGCTCTCGGCGACACCGAGCGGCAGCGGCGTGCTGCTGCCCGGCAGGCAGGCGACGGTCTCGGAGCACGCACGGCGCTCCTCCTCCAGCAGGACCTGATGGGAGGCGCCTAGCAGCCGCAGCTGCACCTTCGCGCCTGCTAGTTCGAGGTCGAGTACGGCGAGGGCGGGCAGCGGCTCCCGGCCCAGCGTCCAGGCCAGGTCGGCGGCTCGTGTGTCGGAATAGGCGGTCTGGAGGGTCGTGAGCATGGATCGGCTCCGCTAAACGCACAGGGACACCGGGACAGGGGGTACCCCCGTGCGACGCACGTGGGGGGAGGGAGCCCGATCCGGCCCAACTGGTGCCCGGGGGCTGAATGTTCTCTACAACGGATGCAAGCACGAACCACGTCGCGCTCACAGCGTTTTTACCCAACTTGCCGTGGTTTCCATCCCTCAGGGGGCAGGACGGTTCACCTGTTCCCGGCGCACCCAACAAAAAGGTGTCCGGTGGGAGTTGATCCCCACCGGACACCACAGGCGCACCCGCTGCGGACGGGCCGACCCGTGTCAGCTACCGCCACCGCCACCCCCGCAGCCGCCGCCACCCCCGCAGGAGTGACCGCTGCTTCCGCAGGAGTTCCCGCCGCCCCCGCAGGAGTGTCCGCCGGAGGCGCCACCGCCGGAGTCGCCGGCCCACCAACTGCCGCCACCGCCTCCCCCGTCGCTGCCTGAACCGCGACGCGCGCGGCGCCCCGCGACCGGCTTCTTGCGACCGCCCGATCCCGAGCGGAGGGCGGCGATCCCCACCACCACGAGCACCATGAAAACGATGTAGACGAACAACTCCATCGACCTCACATCCCTCTGTCCCCCGAAGCGAGGTCCCCGCTTCTCGACTGACCGTTGGATTCCCGCGCCCCGCCCGGGCGAAAGCAGACTTGAGCAACTCCAGAGCTTGGGCACAGGATGGCGCCCATGACACAGGGACGACCGCTGCTCAACCGCCGCCTCACCGAGTTCGGCACGACGATCTTCGCGGAGATGTCCGCGCTGGCCGTACGGACCGGATCGATCAACCTCGGTCAGGGATTCCCCGACACCGACGGCCCCGAGGAGATCCGCGAGGCCGCGGTCCGCGCGCTGCGCGCCGGCCACGGCAACCAGTACCCACCCGGCCCCGGCGTCCCCGAGCTGCGCTCCGCGGTCGCGGAGCACCAGCGGCGCCGCTACGGACTGGAGTACGATCCCGACGCCGAGGTCCTGGTGACCACGGGCGCCACCGAGGCGATCGCCGCCTCCCTGCTGGCCCTCCTGGAGCCCGGCGACGAGGTGGTCGCCCTGGAGCCGTACTACGACTCGTACGCCGCCTGCATCGCCATGGCGGGCGGTACCCGCGTCCCCGTCACGCTCCGGCCGCACGAGGGTGCCTACCGGCTCGACCTCGACGAGCTGCGCGCCGCCGTCACGCCCCGCACCCGGCTGATCCTGCTCAACACCCCGCACAACCCGACCGGTACCGTCCTGACCCGCGACGAGCTGGCGGCCGTGGCCGCGCTCGCGTGCGAGCGGGACCTCCTGGTCGTCACCGACGAGGTCTACGAGCACCTCGTCTTCGAGGGCGAGCACATCCCCCTGGCGTCGTTCCCCGGGATGCGGGAGCGCACGGTCACCATCAGCAGTGCGGGCAAGACCTTCTCGTTCACGGGATGGAAGGTCGGCTGGATCACCGCGAGCCCGGAACTGGTCACCGCCGTCCGCTCCGCGAAGCAGTTCCTCACGTACGTCTCGGGCGGCCCCTTGCAGTACGCCGTCGCCGAGGCCCTACGGCTGCCCGACAGCTTCTTCGACGCGCTCCGCACCGACCTGCGCGCGAAGCGCGACCTGCTCGGCGCGGGCCTCGCCGAGGCCGGTTTCGAGGTCTACGAGCCCGCGGGGACGTACTTCGTCACCACCGACATCCGCCCGCTCGGCGACGAGAAGGACGGTCTCGCGTTCTGCCGGGCGCTCCCCGAACGCTGCGGGGTCGTCGCCGTCCCGAACGCGGTCTTCTACGACCACCACGAGCAGGGCGCGCCCTTCGTGCGCTTCGCGTTCTGCAAGCGCACGGAGGTGCTCACCGAGGCGGTCACCCGGCTGAAGAGCCTGCGGGCGGCCTGACGGGCACGACAGGGGCCCGCTTCGGGACGCCGGCCTGACCGGCCGCGCCCGAAGCGGGCCCCTGTCGTACGTCCCGCGGATCAGGCGTCCGTGGGCTCGCCGCCCTCGTCCTTCTTCTCGGCGGGCTCCAGACCCAGGCGGTCGACGAGCCACTTGTCGAACTCGATGGAGGCCCGCACCCAGCTGACCGTCGAGGAGACGAAGTGCTCCAGGCTGACGCCGGTGCCGATGAGCATCTGCGCCTCACCGACCAGCCGTACGGAGGCCGAGGTGCCCTCCTCGCCCTCGTGGGCGTGCGTGTAGACCTTGGGCCACAGGGTGCGGCGGTTCCAGTCGTCGATCGCGTCGAGCAGAACGGCGCGCTGGTCCAGGGCGTGGGGGCGGTCGTAGAAGGTCCGGACCGAGAAGACCTGCTGCTCCTCCTCGCCGCGGAACATGAAGTACGTCCGGAAGTCTTCCCACGGCGCGGCGAGGTCGCCCTCGTCGTCGACGACGAACTTCAGCTCCATCTGCTCGAGAAGCTGCTTGACGAGGTCCTGGTCGGGGACAACGGGGCCCTCGGGTCCTGTCGCCTGCGGTTCGGGCTGGCCCCCGAAGTTGGGGATCGAGGACGGGTCGATAGACATCGCTGGGTACTCCTGTGGATCGCACGTGGTTGCCTGGCTTCGACCCTAGCCGCGATCGCCGCCGGTAGTCCTACGCGCTCAGGGGAATCGTCCCCGCGCTCGTTCCCCTGGCCCGCGACCAGGAAACCGCTACGAGGACGGCGCAGAGCGTGCCGATGAGTCCCGCGCCCCCGATCGTCCGGGCGGAGGACCCCGACAGCTCGGCCGCCAGGCCGCCCGCGGCGACACCGATCCCCTGCACGGCGGTCAGCCCCGACCTGGCGAGTCCCAGCGCCTGACCGCGCTGGTCGGCCGGGGTGAGCAGGACGAAGGTCGCCCCGGCGGTGATCTGGTAGGCGGAGCAGAGGCCCGACACCAGCAGCACCAGCAGTGCCGGCCCGACGCCGGGGCCGGCCCAGTAGACGACCAGTGGAAGGTTCGCGCCGACCGCAAGCGGTCCGAGCAGCCGGCGTCGGCGCTCGGCGCCGACGCCCGCACGCCCCAGGAGAGCCGCGCCCAGGACCATTCCGGCGGGATGCGCGGCGAGCAGGAGCCCCACGGACGCGGCGCTTTGGCCGGCCTCCTGGGCGAAGGGGGCCGCCAGACCCTCCGGCAGCATGATGAACCCCGCCAGCCAGCCGAGCGCGACGAGCGACCGCAGCCTGGGGTCCGACCAGATCAGTGCGGACGCCCTGCCCACCTGGGTGTGCATCCGCTTCGGCCGCGCGTCGGCGCTCGGGTCCACCGGCCGCGCCTTCACACCCAGCCTGATCAGTGCCGCGGAGATCAGGAACGTCAACGCGTTCAGTCCCAGGGAGACGTGGCTGCCGAGCCACACGACGAGCACCCCGCCCGCCGCGAATCCGATCAGCTGTCCCGCCTGGTGCGTGATCAGCATGACCCGCTGCCCCCGCTCGTACAGGCGCTCCCCCAGGACGGCCGGCATCAGAGCGCCCTGCGACGCCCCGAACGGCGCTTCGGCGAGCTGTGCCAGAACCAGGAGCCCGGCCAGCAGCGGCAAGGGGGTACCGGGCAGGGCCATCAGTCCGACGAGGACGGCGCGTACCAGGTCGCATCCGATCATGACGGTGCGCCGGGGGAAACGGTCGGCTAGACCGGAGAGGAGCACCCCGGACAGCAGGGCGGGCAGAGTCGTCAGGGCGTAGGTCGCGGCGGTCCAGCCCGCCGACTCGGTGCGTTCGTACACCAGCAGGGACAGCGCCACCCGGGCCAGCTGGTCACCCAGCACCGACTGGGCAAAAGCCGTCCAAAGCGTACGGAATTCGCTCAGACGAATGAGACTGTCACTTCTGTAATCCTTCGGCTCCGCATTCGCCTCGCCGGGTATCCGCTCCGTCATGCGCGCACCTTACCGGTTTCGGAATGCGCGACAGCCTCCCCCGCCGTCACAGAAATGGGTCCGGAGTGTCCTGATATTGCGCGGAAAACGCTTACCCCGCACAGGCACCATTCCGGCTCACACCGAGGGTGCCGATATGTATCGCTCCGGCACAAAAACAAGGTCCGGACCTTGCCCCATTCGCCATCCGGCCACGGAATGTGAATTTTCGGCTCGATTTCACAGGCCGCCCTTCCGGCAGTGCGTGCTGGATGCACCCATCAATGGGGCGGGGGCCCCGCACACACGTGTCCCCGGCCGGACCCTGGGGCCGGCCGGGGACACGGGACAGTCCTCAGAGGGTCTTCGTCACCGTCGCGGCCGCCACGGTGAGCCCGTCACCGGACCGGTCCACCCGGACCGTGTCACCGTCCTTGACCTCGCCCGCGAGGATCTCCTTCGCGAGCCGGTCCCCGATCGCGGTCTGGATGAGACGGCGCAGCGGCCGGGCGCCGTACGCCGGGTCGTTGCCCTCCTCCGCCAGCCAGGCCAGCGCGTCAGGGGTGACGTCGAGGTGGATCCGGCGGTCGGCCAGCCGGCCGGCGAGACGGGCCACCTGGAGCCCCGCGATATGGGCGAGCTCGTCGCCGGACAGGGCGGAGAAGACGACCAGATCGTCGAGCCGGTTCAGGAACTCCGGCTTGAACGCGGCCCGTACGGCGCCCAGCACCCGCTCCTTCTTCACCTCGGGATCGGTCAGGGGGTCCACCAGGAACTGGCTGCCGAGGTTCGACGTCAGGACCAGGATGGTGTTGCGGAAGTCCACCGTCCGCCCCTGCCCGTCGGTGAGCCGTCCGTCGTCGAGTACCTGGAGCAGGACGTCGAAGACCTCGGGGTGGGCCTTCTCGACCTCGTCGAGCAGCACCACGCTGTACGGGCGGCGGCGGACCGCCTCCGTGAGCTGGCCGCCCTCCTCGTAGCCGACGTAGCCGGGCGGGGCGCCGACGAGCCGCGCCACGCTGTGCTTCTCGCCGTACTCGCTCATGTCGATGCGGATCATGGCCCGCTCGTCGTCGAACAGGAAGTCCGCGAGCGCCTTGGCCAGCTCGGTCTTGCCGACACCGGTCGGGCCGAGGAACAGGAAGGACCCGGTGGGCCGGTCGGGGTCGGCGATCCCGGCTCGGGTGCGGCGCACCGCGTCCGACACGGCCCGCACGGCCTCGGTCTGGCCGATCAGCCGCTTGCCCAGCTCGGACTCCATCCGCAGCAGCTTCTGGGTCTCGCCCTCCAGGAGGCGCCCGGCCGGGATGCCGGTCCAGGCACCGACGACGTCGGCGATGTCGTCCGGGCCGACCTCCTCCTTGACCATGGTGTCGACGGCGGCCTCCTGCTCGGCCTCGTCGGCTTCCGCCAACTCGCGCTCCAGGCCCGGGATCTCCCCGTACAGCAGCTTGGACGCAGTGTCGAAGTCGCCGTCACGCTGGGCGCGCTCGGCCTGACCGCGCAGCTCGTCGAGGCGCTCCTTGAGCTCACCGACGCGGTTCAGGCCCTGCTTCTCCTTCTCCCAGCGGGCGGTGAGACCGCGCAGCTCCTCCTCCTTGTCGGCGAGGTCGCGGCGGATCTTCTCCAGTCGCTGCTTGGAGCCCGCGTCGGTCTCGTTCTTGAGCGCCAGCTCCTCCATGTGCAGCCGGTCCACGGAACGCTGGAGCTCGTCGATCTCCAGGGGTGAGGAGTCGATCTCCATACGGAGCCGCGAGGCCGCCTCGTCGACGAGGTCGATGGCCTTGTCCGGCAGGAAGCGGGACGTGATGTAGCGGTCCGAGAGCGTCGCCGCGGCCACCAGCGAGGAGTCGGCGATCTGCACCTTGTGGTGCGCCTCGTAACGCCCCTTGAGGCCACGCAGGATCGCGATGGTGTCCTCGACGGACGGCTCGGCGACCAGGACCTGCTGGAAACGGCGCTCCAGGGCGGGGTCCTTCTCGATGCGCTCGCGGTACTCGTCCAGTGTGGTGGCTCCGACCATGCGGAGCTCACCGCGGGCGAGCATCGGCTTGAGCATGTTGCCCGCGTCCATCGCCGAGTCGCCGCCGGCGCCGGCGCCGACGACGGTGTGCAGCTCGTCGATGAAGGTGATGATCTGCCCGTCGCTCTCCTTGATCTCGGAGAGGACGGTCTTGAGACGTTCCTCGAACTCACCGCGGTACTTGGCACCCGCGACCATCGCGCCGAGGTCCAGCGAGACGAGCCTCTTGTTGCGCAGGGACTCGGGCACGTCGCCCTTGACGATGCGCTGGGCGAGCCCCTCGACGACGGCCGTCTTGCCGACGCCGGGCTCGCCGATGAGCACGGGGTTGTTCTTCGTGCGGCGCGACAGCACCTGCACGACGCGGCGGATCTCCTGGTCACGGCCGATGACCGGGTCCAGCTTGCCCTCGCGGGCCGCGGCCGTGAAGTCGGTGCCGAACTTCTCCAGCGCCTTGTACTGGCCCTCGGGGTCGGGAGTGGTCACCCGGCGCCCTCCCCTGCTCTTCTCGAATGCGTCCAGCAGCTTCTTCGCGCCGGCTCCCTGCCCGTCGAGGATCTCACCGGCACGGCCGCCCTTCGCGGCGACGGCGATCAGCAGGTGCTCCGTGGAGAGGTAGTCGTCGCCCAGTTCCTTGGCGCGCCGGTCGGCGTCGGCGAGGACAGCGAGCAGGTCGCGGCTCGGCTGCGGTGGTGCGACGGTCGACCCGGTGACGCTGGGCAGTGAGCCGAGGAGCCGTTCGGCCTCCTCGCGCACGGCCACCTGGTCGGCCTCCGTGACGGCCAGCAGGTCGATGATGTTCGCGTTGTCCTCGCCCGCGAGCAGCGCAAGCAGCAGATGCCCGGGGGTCAGGTCCGGATGTCCGTCCTTGACGGCCCTGCTGGTGGCCGCGTTGAGGGCGTCCCGGCTCTTGTTGGTCAGCTCGGCGTCCACGGGCGCTGTCTCCTCCTCGTGCTGGCACTTCACGGAATATGACTCGAACAACGGGTACAAAGTTGAGTCTATTCCACTCAAGGCCGTCGTGGCGCCCCCACGCGCCCAGGATTCCCTCTGTCTCTAGGCTGACCCCATGCCTGACGTACGCAGCCCCGGCCCCGAGTACCTCGCCTTCTGGCGGGAGCGCCACGTGTGCACCCTGACCACGCTCCGCCCGGACGGCACACCGCACGTGGTGCCCGTCGGCGTGACGTACGACCCGGAGACGCGGCTCGCCCGCGTCATCACCGGCGGGGGGACGAGGAAGGTCGCCAACGTCCTGGCGGCGGGCCCGGAGGGGGCACGGGTCGCGGTCTGCCAGATGCAGGGGCGCCGGTGGGCGACCCTGGAGGGCCGGGCGGTGATCCGTACGGAGCCCGGCGAGGTCCAGGACGCGGTGCGCCGCTACGCGGAGCGCTACGAGCGCACCCCGAGGGAGAATCCGGAGCGCGTCGTCATCGAGATCGCCGTCGACCGGACTCTCGGGAATGCCTGATCGATTTGGCCGGGGGCAGGTCGAGCGCAGAATTGCGCTGGATATTCCTGCCGGGGATTTCAGCCGTGAATTACAGCCCGGGAATTCGAGCGATTCCCGGACAGCACAACGGCGCCATCGTGTTCAGGTCACGATGGCGCCGTTGTGTGGGGGAAGTGCCCGAACGACATGGAACGACGGGGGAATCGTTCAGGCACTGCGGGGGGTGGCGGAAATGGCTTCTTGTTCGAACAGCTCGTGGTCACGCTGATCGAGATTCACGAAAATCATGCCGTACCTCACGGCACAGCGGACCGGCTGCGGCGCCCCGCGGGGCCGGCGAAGACAGCGATAGGCCCGGATGTCGTCATCCGTCTCCATGACGACGACGATCGGCTCTCCGAACAGGGTGACCATCAACGAATCGCCCTGGCGGGTGAGCGCCGTGAGCAGATCGATGAAATGCCACCCTGAGCGGTAGGCCGTGGCCATCTCCCGCCGGAAGGTGCGGTCGTCCGGTGGGGTGGTCATGCGCCTGCCGCGCCCGTCGGCGCACTCCAGCTGATCTCGTCCGAGGCCGCCGCAGGCATGCCCCAGCTGATCTCACCGGGCGAAACCGCCGCTCGCACGGACCAGCTGATCTCACCCGCCCCCGCCGCCTGCTCCGACCAGCTGATCTCACCGGGCCCGGATGCGCTGCCGGCCACGCCGCCCGCCACGCCAAAGGCCAGGGCCGCGGCGAAAGCGCTAGCAAGCACCAAGCGAAGCTTTCGCATATCCATAGTCGGCTTCGTCCTCACTTGTGGATTCCTCTCCCCCGCATCCACGACGATGTCTCACCGAGGCCCCACAACGCCACTGGGACGATGCATCATGTTCCTGCATGTTCAGGAACATGGGGGGTGGAGATATGCCTACAAGTAGCACAATGGGGACACATGCTCACGGGGTCACCGACCTGTGCGAGGAGGGAAAACGCCTCTACGCCAGCGCCCTGCGTTCCGGCCGGATTTCCCGCACGGAGGTCGGCCCCGCACCCTGCCTGATGGACTTCGCCCTCCTGCACCCCGACCCGGACGACACGACGTGGCTCAGGCCCGTCCCTCCGTCCGCCGCGCTGGCCCAGCGCCTGCACCCCCTGGAGCGGGAGATCAAGGAACGCCGGCGGCGCTCCGTCGAGCTGGCGGAGTCCTTCGAGCCGTTCATGGACATCAGCGCCCAGGACCCGCCGACCACCCACGCCATCACGGTGCTGGAGGGCGGCAACAGGATCAACGCGGCGCTCGACCTCGCCACCGCCGAGTGCCGCACGGAGGTGCTCACCGTCCAGCCGGGCGGAGACCGCGGCGAGGACCGCCTCAGCGAAGGGCTGGAACGCGCCCTGTCGGTCGTCGGCCGGGGCGTCAGCATGCGCACGCTGTACCAGCACACCGTCCGCCACAGCCAGGGGACTCTCGCGTACGCGGCGCGCCTGGCCAACGACAAGGTCGAGATCCGCACCCTGGAGGAGCTCATCGAGCGCCTCATCGTCTTCGACCGGACCGTCGCCTTCATACCCGCCCAGAAGGACGACCAGGTCGCACTCGAACTCCGCCACCCCGGTCTCGTCAACTACCTGGTGAAGGTCTTCGAGCAGCTGTGGAGCCGCGCTTCCCCCCTGCTCGGGGAGGTCGGCTACGACCCACCGACCAAGGGCATCAGCGGTGTTCAGCGCTCCATCGCCCAACTCCTCGTCGAAGGTCATGTGGACGACTCGATCGCCCGCCGCCTCGGCATGAACGTCCGCACCTGCCGGGCGCACGTCGCGAAGCTGTCCGCCACCCTCGGCAGCACGAGCCGCGCACAGCTCGGCTTCCTGATCGCGCGGTCGGGAATCCTGGACCAGGACTCCTGACCGCGCGAGACCCCGAACGTCCCAACTCGGGGCACCGGGCGCGACCGCATGGCCTTGGAGAGGGTGCGGTCACGCCCGGGAAGCACCGGGTGGGCACGCCGCCCTCCCGACAACTCCACACTCCCCCCGCGGCCAGGTGTGCGCCACGGTCATCTTGTTGCACTGCATGAAATGAGGGGTCGTCAAATCGCCATCGAAGACGCAAAGCAGGTGCATTCGCACGGCCCGAGAGAGCTCTGCGCCACCGGCCTGCGACTCTACGAGGAGGCAGTGGTCGTGGGGCGGGTCCCCCGCGCGGTCCTCGCGGACGCCCCCTGCCTGATCGACATGGGCCTCGTCCGACCCGAACCGGGCGACGCCGACTGGATGCGCCCCGTCCACCCGTCCGCCGCACTGGCGCACCTGCTGCAGCCGCTCACCCGCGAACTGGACGAACGCATACGGCTCGCGGCCGCGCTCAGCCGCTCACTCACCCCCCTGGCCTCGGTCGCCAGCGCCGACCCCGATCTGGCGATCACGGTGCTGGAGGGGAAGTCGGCGATCGAGGCGGCCCTGCTCGAGGAGTCGGCCGTCGTCAGCCATCAGGTCCTGACAGCCCAGCCGGGCAGCGACCGCCCCCAGAACGGGATGGCGCGGGGAGTCGACAACGCCATGACGGCGATCGGACGAGGAGCCCGGCTACGGCACATCTACCAGCACCCGGCGCGCTACAGCACGACGATCCGGGACTACCTGGACCAGATCTCCCCCGAGGACCTCCAGGTCCGCACCACCGAGCAGACCGTGGAGCGGCTGATCATCTTCGACCGCACCGTCGCGTTCATCCCCGCGACACCCGACCGGCGGATGGCTCTGCGCATACGGCACCCCGCCCTCGTGGCCTATCTGATCCAGGTCTACGAGGTGCTCTGGGCCCAAGCCACGCCCTTCGCGCAGCCACTGCCCACGGCCACGCCCGGCGCCCGGTTCACGGCCGTCCAGCAGAGCATCGCCCGGCTGCTCGGCGAGGGTCACGTGGACGACGTGGTGGCGCGCAAGCTGGGAATCAGCGTCCGCACCTGCCGCTCCCACATCGCCAAGCTCATGCAGGCCCTGGGCGCCACCAGCCGCACCCACCTCGGAGTCCTCATCGCGCAGTCCGGCATCGTGGACGGCACGTCCACGCGGAAAGGGCCCGCCCCCGAGTCATGAGACTCGGGAACGGGCCCTTCTCCCTGCCGGCTCAGTCCCTCTGCCTCTTCGGCCGCCAGACCACCAGCGCGCCGGCCTGCTGCACGTCCTGGTACGGCACCAGGTCACGCCGGTAGGAGGCATGCACCTGGGCCTCGCGCTGCTGCATGGCCACGGCCGCGCCGTCCACCGCCGCGGAGAGCTCGGCGACGCGCTGCTGGAGCGCGGCGACCTGGTTCTCCAGCTCGATGATGCGCTTGATGCCCGCGAGGTTGATGCCCTCGTCCTGCGACAACTGCTGCACCGTGCGCAGCAGTTCGATGTCACGGGCCGAGTAGCGCCGGCCACGCCCGGCCGTGCGGTCGGGCGAGACCAGGCCGAGGCGGTCGTACTGGCGCAGCGTCTGCGGGTGCAGGCCCGAGAGCTGGGCCGCGATCGAGATCACGTACACCGGTGATTCGTCGGTCAGCTGGTACGGATTACGTCGACGGCCGTCCATCTCAAGCTCCCTTCGCAGCCTGGAACAGCTCCGCCCGCGGGTCCTCCCCCGCGGTCGCCTTCCGGTACGCCTCCAGCGCTTCCTGCGCCTCCGTACCGAGGTCCGTGGGCACCGCGACCTCGACGGTGACCAGGA
Organism: Streptomyces sp. NPDC005752; assembly: GCF_040630715.1. Taxonomy (NCBI): domain Bacteria; kingdom Bacillati; phylum Actinomycetota; class Actinomycetes; order Kitasatosporales; family Streptomycetaceae; genus Streptomyces; species Streptomyces sp. NPDC005752. The sequence goes on from NZ_JBEXYB010000007.1 coordinate 205,181, forward strand.
GGTCGCCGCGAGTGCCGTCCTTGCGTACGGCTCCCTTGCCCCGGGCCCGCATCGTACGTCCGTTGGGCGTGCCCGCCGGGAGTTTCAGGGTGACCGGAGGCCCGCCGAGCGTGGGCACCTTCACCTCGCCTCCGAGCGCCGCCTCCGGGAAGGTGACGGGCACGGTGACCGTGAGGTTGTCGCCCTTGCGGCCGAAGACCGGGTGGGCGTCGACGTGGACGACGACGTACAGGTCGCCGGCCGGGCCGCCCCGCTCACCCGGGCTGCCCTTGCCGCGCAGCCGGATCCGCTGGCCGTCCGAGACCCCCGCGGGGATCCTGACCTGCATCGTGCGGGCGGACTTCGCCCGGCCGCTGCCCTTGCAGACGTCGCAGGGGTCCTGGGCGATGAGGCCCCGGCCCTTGCAGTCCACGCAGGGATCGGTCAGCGAGAACCCGCCGCCGGTACCGCGCGAGACCTGACCGGTGCCGACGCACGTCGGGCAGACCCTCGGAGTGCCGTTCTTGTCGCCGGTGCCCGAGCACGCCTTGCAGGGAGCCTGGCTGGACATCCGCAGCGGGACCGTGGCTCCGTCGACCGCCTCGGTGAAGCTGAGCGTCACCTCGGACTCGATGTCCTGGCCACGGCGCGGCTGGACGCGGGTGCCCGCACCGCCGCGGTTGAACAGCCCGCCGAAGACGTCGCCCAGACCGCCACCGCCGCCACCGCCGCCACCGCCGAACCCGCCGGCGCCGGCGCCCTGGCCGCCGCCCGGGGCGCCTCCGAAGAGGTCGCCCAGGTCGAAGTTGAAGTTTCCGCCCGCACCGCCGGGACCCGCCCGGAAGCCTCCGTTGCCGAAGAGGGCGCGCGCCTCGTCGTACTCCTTGCGCTTCTTGGGGTCGCCGAGGACGTCGTTCGCCTCGGAGATCTCCTTGAAGCGCTCCTCCGCCTTGGCGTCACCCTTGTTGGCGTCCGGGTGGTACTCGCGGGCGAGCTTCCGGTACGCCTTCTTGACCTCGGCGTCGGTGGCGTCCTTGGGGACGCCGAGAACCTTGTAGTAGTCCTTCTCGACGAAGTCCTTCGTGCTCATCGACGTCCCTCCTTCCGGACGATCGGCCGTGCGGCCGGCCCCGTGGCCGGCCGCACGCCCCGTCGGTGTTCACCGCAGTGGTCGGACGGAATGTCAGACCTCTTCGGTGCCACCGCTCTCCTCGTCGTCTGCCTTCTCTTCCTTCGCCGCCGCGGGCGTGGCGCCCGGCTGCGGCTCGGCCACGGCCACCCGCGCGGGGCGGATGGTGCGCTCCCCGATGCGGTACCCGGGCTGCAGGATCGCCACGCAGGTCGTCTCGGTGACGTCCGGCGCGTACGAGTGCATCAGGGCCTCGTGGATCGTCGGGTCGAAGGGCTCGCCCTCCTTGCCGAACTGCTGGAGGCCCAGCTTCGCGACGACCGTCTCCACCGATTCGGCCACCGCCTTGAAGCCGCCGACGAGCTCGCCGTGCTCCCGCGCCCGGCCGATGTCGTCGAGCACGGGCAGGAGCTCGCTCAGGAGGTTCGCTGCCGCGACCTCCTTGACCTGCACCCGGTCACGCTCGACGCGGCGACGGTAGTTCTGGTACTCGGCCTGGAGCCGCTGGAGGTCGGCCGTGCGCTCGTTGAGCGCGGTACGGACCTGGTCCAGCTGAGCAGTCAGTGCCGCTGTCTGCTGTACGTCCCCGGCCGGGGACGCCACCTCCTCCTCGGAAGGGGTGGCGGCCTCCGGCTCGGCGTCGTCGGTGTTGGCACCGGAGGGGACGTCAGGCTTCTCGTCGAAGCCCGGAGTCTCCTCGGTCACGCCGCACCGCCCTTCGTGTCCTTCTCGTCGTCGACGATCTCGGCGTCGACGACGTCGTCGTCGGCCTTGCCCTGGGCGTCGCCCGGCGCCTCGGCACCCGGGGCCGCACCCTCGGCCTGGGTGTTGGCGTACATCGCCTGGCCCAGCTTCTGGGAGACGGCCGCGACCTTCTCGGTGGCGGTGCGGATCTCGGCGGTGTCCTCGCCCTTGAGCTTCTCCTTCAGCTCGGTGAGCGCGGTCTCCACCTCCGTCTTCACGTCGCCGGGGACCTTGTCCTCGTTGTCCTTGAGGAACTTCTCCGTCTGGTAGACGAGCTGCTCGCCCTGGTTGCGCGATTCGGCGGCCTCGCGACGACGGTGGTCCTCGTCGGCGTACTGCTCGGCCTCTTCGCGCATCCGGTTGACCTCGTCCTTCGGCAGCGAGGAGCCACCGGTGACGGTCATCTTCTGCTCCTTGCCGGTGCCGAGGTCCTTGGCAGCGACGTGCATGATGCCGTTGGCGTCGATGTCGAAGGCGACCTCGATCTGCGGCACACCGCGCGGGGCCGGCGGCAGACCGGTGAGCTCGAACATCCCGAGCTTCTTGTTGTACGCCGCGATCTCGCGCTCGCCCTGGTAGACCTGGATCTGCACGGACGGCTGGTTGTCCTCGGCCGTCGTGAAGATCTCGGAACGCTTGGTCGGGATCGTGGTGTTGCGCTCGATGAGCTTGGTCATGATCCCTCCCTTGGTCTCGATGCCGAGGGACAGCGGGGTCACGTCGAGGAGCAGAACGTCCTTGACCTCGCCCTTGAGGACACCGGCCTGGAGCGAGGCGCCGATGGCGACGACCTCGTCCGGGTTCACACCCTTGTTCGCGTCCTGGCCGCCCGTGAGCTCCTTGACGAGCTCGGCGACGGCCGGCATGCGGGTCGAACCACCGACGAGAACGACGTGGTCGATCTCGGAGAGCTGGATGCCCGCGTCCTTGATGACGTTGTGGAACGGGTTCTTGCAGCGGTCCAGGAGGTCCGCGGTCAGCTGCTGGAACTGCGAGCGCGTGAGCTTCTCGTCCAGGTGCAGCGGGCCCTCGGCGGACGCCGTGATGTAGGGGAGGTTGATCGTGGTCTCGGTCGAGGACGAGAGCTCGATCTTCGCCTTCTCCGCGGCCTCGCGGAGACGCTGGAGAGCCATCTTGTCCTTGGACAGGTCCACGCCGTGCCCGTTGGCGAACTGCTTCACCAGGTAGTCGACGACCCGCTGGTCCCAGTCGTCACCACCGAGGTGGTTGTCACCGTTGGTGGCCTTCACCTCGACGACGCCGTCGCCGATCTCCAGGAGGGACACGTCGAAGGTGCCGCCACCGAGGTCGAAGACGAGGATCGTCTGGTCGTCCTTGTCGAGGCCGTACGCCAGGGCGGCGGCGGTCGGCTCGTTGACGATGCGCAGGACGTTCAGGCCCGCGATCTCACCGGCCTCCTTCGTCGCCTGACGCTCGGAGTCGTTGAAGTACGCGGGGACGGTGATCACCGCGTCGGCGACCTTCTCGCCCAGGTAGGACTCGGCGTCGCGCTTCAGCTTCTGCAGGATGAAGGCGCTCATCTGCTGCGGGTTGAAGTTCTTGCCGTCGATCTCGATCTTCCAGTCAGTGCCCATGTGGCGCTTGACCGAACGGATCGTCCTGTCGACGTTGGTGACCGCCTGGCGCTTGGCGACCTCGCCGACGAGCACCTCGCCGTTCTTGGCGAAGGCGACGACGGACGGCGTGGTCCTGGCGCCTTCGGCGTTGGTGATGACGGTGGGCTCGCCGCCTTCGAGAACGCTGACGACGGAGTTAGTCGTGCCCAGGTCGATGCCGACCGCACGTGCCATTTCAATTCCTCCAACTGACTACTTGAGTGGATCTGACTCAAGGATGCATGACACCCACCCCGGAGTCAAAGGACCTGAGCCACTTACGCTCAATTTATGTGCTCACACGATCCCTGAGCAGGGCGTTTCCACGTTCGGACGACTGACGAAACCCGCCGGACCGCCCTCGGCCCGCGACACCTGCCCTGCCCTGGGCGCCACACACACCCCACCCACCATGGCACCGTGGGATCGTTCTGTCACAAACTGCATCGAGACGGTCATACCGTCCCGTTATCGACTCCGGGCAGGTGCAATGCGGAACGCGAAGCAGACGGCGGCACGAAGGAAACGACCCTCCCGTACGCCGGGGCCGGCCGGCCGCGCCACCGGTGCGCCACGGGCCGGGACTCCCCGGAGCTGGAGATCCCGCAACTGGAGGCCGCAGAGCTGGCGGCCCCGGAGCGCCACGGCTCTGGCGACCGCGACGGCCGAGCGCATCACAGGAGCCCTGGCAGCCACGACCGCCAAGCGGACCCTGGACCTGGTGCTGGGCTCGGTGCTCCTGGCCCTGACGGCCCCCGCCCTCGCCCTCGCCGCCTTGGCCCTCACCCTGCACCCGCCTCGCGGGCCGGCACGCGTTTTGCGCCGGGAGACCCGGATCGGCCTCGGCGGCCGCCGCTTCGAGTTGCGTTCGCTGCGCACCCGGCGGTTCCGGCTCGACCTGCTGTCCCGGCTGCCCCACGTCGTACGGGGAGAGCTCTCACTGGTCGGCCCGGCACCTCTCACCCCGGACGAGGCCGCCCTCCTGGGACGCACCGCCGGGCACTGGCGGCAGAGCGTCCGACCGGGCCTGACCGGCCTGGCCCAGGTCCGCGCCCGCTCAGGAATGCCCTGGGACGAACCCGCCCTCCTGGACGCGTACTACGCAGAGCATCATGGGACGGGGCTGGACCTGGTGATCCTGGCGCAGTCCGCACGCATCCACCTCCGTGCGGCGGCGCACGGACCGCGGTACCCGGGAAAGGCTCACCTGAGCGACACAGATCACCGCCTGCCCGGCTACAGCGTGGCGGATTAAGTGGATAGTGTCAGCACAGACTGATTAAGTTACTGCTTAGTAATTGCTTGTACGCGCTGGATCCCACCCTCGCAGGCCCGAGGAGCCCCCACATGCAACTCGCCGCGATCATCGTGTCGCTGGTGCTGACCGTCGTCGGCGTTGCGCTCATCGCCCGAGCCGTCGCGCAGATCTACCGGTTCGTCCGTCTCGGACAACCGGTGCCGGCAGGCAGCCGCACCGACGACCCCAAGCAGCGCACGATCACCCTGGTCAAGGAGTTCCTCGGCCACACCCGGATGAACCGGTGGGGGATCGTGGGCTTCGCGCACTGGTTCGTCGCCATCGGCTTCCTGACCCTGCCGCCGACGCTGCTCCAGGCGTACGGACAGCTCTTCCAGGCCGACTGGGTCCTGCCGATCGTCGGCGGATGGCTGCCGTTCGAGATGTACATCGAGTTCATCGGCATCATGACCGTGCTCGGCATCGTCACGCTGATGGCGATCCGGCTGCTGAACCTGCCCTCCCGCGCGGGCCGCAAGTCCCGCTTCGCCGGCTCCAAGGCATGGCAGGCGTACTTCGTCGAGTACGTCATCCTCGTCATCGGCCTCGCGATCCTGACCCTGCGCGGACTCGAGGGCGCGATCCACCACGTCGAGGGTTACGAGGCCGCGTACTTCGTCTCGTATCCGCTGGTGCTCGCTTTCAAGGGCATCGCGCTCGGCACGCTCCAGAACCTCATCTACTTCACCGCGATGGTCAAGATCGGCGTCTCGCTGATCTGGATGATCACGGTCTCGCTCAACACGAACATGGGTGTCGCCTGGCACCGGTTCCTCGGCTTCCCGAACATCTGGTTCAAGCGCAACGCCGACGGTGCGGTCGCACTCGGCGCGCTCCAGCCGATGACCACGGGCGGCAAGGAGATCGACTGGGAGGACCCGGGCGAGGACGACACCTTCGGTGTCTCCCAGGTCGAGCAGTTCTCCTGGAAGGGCATCCTCGACTTCTCCACGTGCACCGAGTGCGGTCGCTGCCAGTCGCAGTGCCCCGCCTGGAACACCGGCAAGCCGCTCTCCCCGAAGCTCCTGATCATGTCCCTGCGCGACCACGCGCACGCCAAGGCCCCGTACCTGCTGGCCGGCGGCGGCAAGGACATGGAGGGCAACGAGAAGGCCACCGAGGAGCAGCTGAAGGACGTCCCGGCGGCCGCCCTCGCGGAGGCCGAGCGCCCCCTGATCGGCACCCTCGAGGAGAACGGGGTCATCGACCCCGACGTGCTGTGGTCCTGCACCACCTGCGGGGCGTGCGTCGAGCAGTGCCCGGTCGACATCGAGCACATCGACCACATCGTCGACATGCGCCGCTACCAGGTGATGATCGAGTCCGCGTTCCCGTCGGAGGCGGGCACGATGCTCAAGAACCTGGAGAAGAAGGGCAACCCCTGGGGGCTCGCCAAGAAGCAGCGCGTCGAGTGGACCAAGGAGGTCGACTTCGAGGTCCCGATCGTCGGCAAGGACGTCGAGGACCTCAGCGAGATCGACTACCTGTACTGGGTGGGCTGCGCGGGAGCCCTCGAGGACCGCGCCAAGAAGACCACCAAGGCCTTCGCGGAGCTCCTCCACATCGCGGGCGTCAAGTTCGCGATCATGGGCGGCGACGAGAAGTGCACCGGTGACTCCGCCCGCCGCCTCGGCAACGAGCCGCTGTTCCAGCAGCTCGGCCAGGAGAACGTCGCCATGCTGAACATGGCGTTCGGTGAGGACGACGAGGACGACTCGACCAAGAAGGCGAAGGCGACGAAGAAGATCGTCGCCACCTGCCCGCACTGCTTCAACACCATCGCGAACGAGTACCCGCAGCTCGGCGGCGAGTACGAGGTCATCCACCACACGCAGCTGCTCCAGCACCTGGTGGACGAGGGCAAGCTCGTCCCGGTGACCCCGGTCGAGGGTCTGATCACGTACCACGACCCCTGCTACCTGGGCCGGCACAACAAGATCTACACACCCCCGCGCGAGATCATCGCCAAGGTCCCGGGTCTGCGGAACGAGGAGATGCACCGCCACAAGGAGCGCGGCTTCTGCTGCGGTGCCGGCGGTGCCCGGATGTGGATGGAGGAGCGGATCGGCAAGCGCATCAACAACGAGCGCGTCGACGAAGCCCTCTCGCTCAACCCGGACATCGTCTCCACCGCGTGCCCCTTCTGCCTCGTCATGCTGACCGACTCGGTCAACGGCAAGAAGAACGACGGCAAGGCGAAGGAGTCGGTCCAGGTCGTCGACGTCTCCCAGCTGCTCCTGGAGTCGGTGAAGACACCTGCCGACCCGGCGGGCGACGAGGAGTCGGCCGACCAGCCGGAACCGGAACCCGTCCAGTAGCTGTCTCCCACCACGGAAGCGGCCGGACCTGCCTCGGGGGCAGGACCGGCCGCTTCCGTGCGTGTACGGGGTGGCTGTGGGGAGGACCCCGGGGTACCGCAGGCCCCCCAGGGTCCCCCTAGGGGATGTCACAGCTAGGCCGCAAAGGCGCCCCTGTTCCCCCGGCCCACACCCCGCACCAGCACGGACCAGGTACGTTCGACGTGTGGCTGGATTCAGGATCGGACGCGGCCGGGACAACCGCACACCGCAACAACACCCGCAGCAGCAACAGCCGTACGGCGCGCAGGCACCATCGCCGCCCTACGGCCGGCAGTCGTGGCCCCCCACGGGAGGCGGCGGCGCACCGTACGCAGGCCCCCAGGGCGCCCCGTACGGCGGCGGGCACGGCGGCAACGGACACGGGGGTGGGAACGGGCAGGCAGGCGGACACGGCGAACCGGAGTACTTCGGCGAACCGCACCACCAGCCGTCGCAGCAGGACCCGTATGCCAACGCCCCAGGGCACACCCAGGCGTTCAGCATCAACGAGGACCCCTACGGCGACGGCAACACCTACCGGGGCGGGCAGGCCCCCGCGCAGCCCGCGGGCCCCAGACTGGACTGGAAACAGCTGCTGGGCGGCATCGTGATGCGGCCGGGGCCGACGTTCTGGCAGATGCGCGACTACCCCGTCTGGGGCCCCGCTCTCGTCGTGACGTTCGTCTACGGTCTGCTCGCGCTCTTCGGCTTCGACCAGGCGCGCGACGAGGCGATCCACGCGGAGGTCTCCACGGCCGCCCCGTACGTCATCTTCACCGGCGTCGGCTTCGTCATCGGCGGACTGGTCCTCGGCGCGGTCACCCACACCCTGGCCCGCCAGCTGGGCGGTACGGGTTCCTGGCAGCCGACCGTGGGCCTGTCGATGCTCATCATGTCGATCACGGACGCGCCCCGCCTGGTCTTCGCCCTGTTCCTCGGCGGCGAGAACTCCCTGGTGCAGATCCTCGGCTGGATCACCTGGCTGGCCGCCGGCGCGCTGTTCACCGCGATGGTGAGCAAGTCGCACGACCTGCCGTGGCCCAAGGCCCTGGGCGCCTCGGCGATCCAGCTGATCGCACTGCTCTCGATCATCAAGCTCGGCACGATCTGACGACCGTACGAAATGAGAAAGGGCTCCCGGTGCCAGGCACCGGGAGCCCTTTCTCGCGCGGGTGCTAGGCCCTCCCGCACATACTCACGAGTCGAGAACCTGTCCGTCCCGGCGCACGACCGGCTTCTCCACGCTCCACGGGAAGTTGATCCACCGATCGGTCTTCTTCCACACGTACTCGCACTTCACGAGCGACTGCGGCTTCTCGTAGATGACCGCGCTGCGCACCTCGGCCACGGTATCGATGCAGAAGTCGCGGACCAGCTTCAGCGTCTTGCCGGTGTCGGCGACGTCATCGGCGATCAGGACCTTCTTCTGCGTGAAGTCGATGGCATTCGGGACGGGCGCCAGCATGACCGGCATTTCCAGCGTGGTGCCGACTCCGGTGTAGAACTCGACGTTCACCAGATGAATGTTCTTGCAGTCCAGGGCGTAGGCCAGACCGCCCGCGACGAACACCCCGCCGCGCGCGATGCTCAGCACGACATCCGGCTCGAAGCCGTCGTCGGCCACCGCCTGTGCCAGCTCACGCACGGCATGCCCGAAGGCCTCGTACGTCAGGTTCTCCCGCGCTTCACCAGCCATGCCGTATCACACCTGAGTCCGATGGAAATTCATGTAGGAACGCGAGGCGGTAGGCCCTCGCTGGCCCTGATAACGCGATCCGTAGCGATCGGATCCGTAGGGGAATTCGGAGGACGAGGTCAGCCGGAACATGCACAGCTGCCCGATCTTCATCCCCGGCCAGAGCTTTATCGGCAACGTCGCCAGATTGGACAGCTCCAGAGTGACGTGCCCCGAGAAACCGGGGTCGATGAAGCCTGCGGTGGAATGCGTCACCAGTCCGAGCCGCCCGAGCGAGCTCTTCCCCTCCAGCCGCGACGCCAGGTCGTCGGGGAGCGAGATGACCTCGTACGTCGAGGCCAGGACGAACTCCCCGGGGTGGAGGATGAACGCCTCGTCACCGTCCGGCTCGACCTGACGGGTCAGGTCCACCTGTTCGACGGCGGGATCGATATGTGGATAGCGGTGGTTCTCGAACACCCGGAAGTAGCGGTCGAGCCGCACATCGATGCTCGAGGGCTGCACCATCGAAGCGTCGAACGGGTCAATGCGAACCCGCCCGGCGTCGATCTCGGCCCGGAGGTCCTTATCTGAGAGAAGCACGCACCGAGGATACGCAGAACGCGCGAGCCGACCCCAACCGGACCACCCCGCGCGCCTGCCTCACACCCCTGGCACCCCTCTAGCGCTCCTCGAACGCCACGGGCACGGCCTGCCGCAACCGCGCACAACGCGGACAGCGGATGAGCCGCCCGGGGCCGATCCGCTCGGACCCGAGCTGCTGCATCGGGAACGACGAGGTAGCGAAAACGTGCCCTTCGGCACAGCGGACGACGGTGCGCTCCATCGACTCCATCAAGTCCCTTCCCCAACAAACCATGGACGAGACCGCCACATTAGGGGATGAACAGGACGCCACTCCAGGCGGCACTCCGCCCGCTCACGCTACGCCCTCAACTCCCCTCACCCGCAGCCGCATCCACACTCCGGAACGGCACACGGACCCCACGACGGACACGCCGGGGGGCTGCGATGGGGTACAGTGTGGGCGATGCGCTGCTGATCATCGGTGCGCTTCGCGGGTGTAGTTTAATGGTAGAACATGAGCTTCCCAAGCTCAGAGCGCGAGTTCGATTCTCGTCACCCGCTCCATGAAAAAGCCCCAGGCCAGCGGCCGGGGGCTTCTTTGTTGTCTGGACCAGTTCAAGGACCTCGCACCAGATCCGCACCAGAAGGGTTCTCCTCGGCCTTCTTGCGGGCGGACCGCACGAGGTCATCCAGACCGCTCGCGACTTCCTGCTGTCGCTCAAGATCCGAGTGCTGGTAGATCAGCGCGGCTTTCTCCGACGACTGGCCGGCGCGGACCATCGTGTCCTTGAGAGTGGCCCCGGACCGGGTGGCCAGGGTGTGCCCCGTGTGACGAAGGTCGTAGAAGCGAAAGCCCTCCGGCATACCGACGAGCGCGCGAGCCCTGCGCCATTTCCGCCCGAAGGTGGAACGCCGGAACGGCTTGCCCTTCTCCCCCACGAACAGAAGTCCGTCCGCCCCTTCCTCCGCGTACCAGTCGAGATGACGCCGGAGATCGGTCCGGAGAAAGGCCGGCAGGACCACGACCCGCTTCCCTGCTTCCGACTTGGTGTCGCCGGGAGCACGCCGACCGGTAGTCAGCTCGGGCGCGGCCATACGCACGCGGATGTTCATCTCGTCCAGGTCGACGTCCTTGCGCCGCAGCTCCGCTTGTTCCTCCGGCCGCATCGGACCGTAGGCACCGAGGTAGACCATCAGCCGCCAGCGAGGCCCGAGGGCGTCTGCGAGCGCGTCGACCTGGCCGACCGTGGCGATCTGGCGTTCGGCGGACGACTCCTTTCCGGCGCCCCTGATGCGGCAGGGATTGCGGCGGATCAGCTCGTCATCAACCGCGGTTTCCATGACGGCCTTGAGGAGCCGGTAAGCCTTGGCGACGGTCGTGGCGGCCCCGGTGGACGTCAGCCGTTCGGTCCGCCAGGTACGGACGCGGGGTGCGGTGATCTCGTCGAGGTCCAGGCCCTCGAAGGTCGGCAGCAGATGGAGCCGCAGGAGCCGCCGGTACAGCTCTTCAGTGGTGGCGGAGAGACCACGCTCGTCCACCCACTGAAGCGCGTACTCCTTGAAGTTCACCGCTCCGACGTCCGGGTCCTGCCAGTCCCCGCGCGTGAGATCGGCCTCGACCTGGGAGAGCCAGACCTCGGCAGCCCTCCTGGTGTCGAAGGTCTCGGGCGCACGGAACTCCTGCCCGTCCGGCCCCAGGTAGCTCGCGGTCCAGCGGCCGGACCGGTACTGACGCACGGCACCGAAGCGCCGGCGGCTTCCCTTCGCGTTCCCCATCAGGCCGCCCTCCCGTAGCGGGACCGACGACGGCGTATGGGCTGCACGGTGTTGCCCTCGATGTACGCCTCCAGGACGCTCCCCTTGATGCGGACGTGGCTGCCGACCTTGACGAATGCGATGCGGCGTTCGGCGATGAGGCGGCGCGGGAAGCGTGCGGTGGTTCCGAGGCGTTCGGCGGCTTGGTCGACGGTGAGCAGGGGGTCAGTCACGACCGTTCTCCTTCCAGGTCGGCGAGGGCGTCGCGGGCGGTTTCGCGGTTGTGTTGCAGGTTCCTGGCGATTGAGGCGGCGAGGACGGATTCGCCGGGGCTGTGGCCCTGTCCGGCGTACTGCCAGTCGGTGAGGACGAGGACGGTCGGGTCCTGATCCGGGTCGGGCAGGCCTAGTTCTTCGCGCTGCTGGGCGGCGCGGTAGTCGGCGCGGACCTTGCGGAGTTCGCCGAGGGTCGTGGAGTAGCGGCGGGACTTGGAGGAGAAGTGGCCGCGGAAGCCGAGCATGTGGGCCCAGGCGCGTAGGCGCCGGTCCGGGTAGAGCGGGTCGAGGTCGAAGCAGGCTTCGATGAGTCGGCGCGGGTGGTCGGGTACGTCGAGGAGGACCAGGGCTTCGCGGTTGCCGACGCGGCGGTCGATGGTGCCGGTCGTCTCGGCGGCTTTGGTGGCGTACTTGGCGACGTAGGAGGCGACGGCCTGTTCGGTGATGTCGGTCCCGGCGTCGAAGGCGCGGATGGGGCGGATGTCGAGCTGGGTGCCCCAGCACAACGGACGGGCGGGGTGGCCGGCGGCGGCCGGGACGGTGATGGTCGTGTACGCGTGCGCGGCGGCCGCACGGATGGAGTCGTCGAGCAGCTGCACGGAGGCCCACGAGGGCGGAGGGCTGTCAGGTCCGTCCGGACCGTCGAGGCGGATGACCGCGTGGAAGTGGACGGCTCCGCGCTTTTGGAACTCGGCGACCTTGCCGTACGAGACCCGTGCTGTTTCCTTGAGTTCGCGTTGGGTGAGGCCGGCGCGGGCAGCGATCTCGCGGCGGAGCCGGTTGGTGAAGCGCTGCCACAGATCCCCTGCGTGGTTGTTGAAGAGGACCGCACCCGCGTAGTCGTACGTGTCGGGGTCGAGCGGCGTGCCGAGGGCGGCGTCGTCGGGTGCGTGCTGGACTCCGCAGCGGCAGCGGCCGGTGTCGGGGCGGTTGTGGACAGGGCCGAAGGACGGGGCGGTGAGCGTGGCGAAGACGCGGGGATGGTCGCGGACGGTGGCGGGGAGGTCCTTGTCCTGGTCGCCCGCGAGTCCGGCGCGGATCAGGTGGTAGGTGTCGGCGGAGTAGGTCCAGGCGCAGGCCGGGCAGCGGGAGGCGCGGCGATTGCCGCAGGCGACGCGGAGCCGTCCGCCGGGCTCGGTGTCGGTGGAGTAGCGGTGCAGGGTCTGGCCGGTGGTCCTGTCTTTGGTGAGGGTCCAGCCGGAGAGGTGGATGGGGTTGGAGCAGCCGCCGGTGCGGCGGATCTGGTCCTGCCAGCGGTCGAAGCCGGTGGACCCGGCCACCCGCAGCATGTCGCCGAGGGTGGCCGGGTCCAGACCCGTGAGGATCGTGTCCGTCACGCGTGCTCCCGCTGGACGACCGGAGCCGAAGCCGCGGTGGTGCGGGTCGAGCCGGTGCCCTGGCAGGGGCGGCAGGTGATCAGGAGGGTGGCGCGGGTGCCGTCGTCGAGGAGGGTCCCGGTGTCGATGGCGACGGCGGGGAAGCCGTCGCAGGACGGGCAGATACGCGTTGGGGCGGGGCTGTGCTGGGCCATGATGGTGGTCCTTTCGATTGCGGTTGGAAGGGGCCGGACCGTCCGGGCGGCGGCGATGCTTGGCGGCTTGTGCGCCGTCCGGAGGCCGGTCAGCGGTGGAGCGTGCGGGTGCCGCGTCGGCCGGCCGTTCCCTTGGCCGCGTACATCGCGCAGTCGGCGGTGGCGAGTGCGTCGGAGAGGTTGCGGACCGGCAGGTCCTTCACGTGGCAGGAGCCGACGGATACGGAGACCGGGAGCCGACGCCCGGCGTGGGCCACGGGCTGGTTCAGGGCGCGCTGAAGGCTCTCCAAGTCCGGGGCCTGGCGGGCGATGGCGACGAACTCATCTCCGCCCAAGCGCCCGGCGATTCCGTGATGACGGCCGCACCAGTTAGCGAGGCGTTCGGCGGTGACGGCCAGGGCGAAGTCCCCGGCGGCATGGCCGTGAGAGTCGTTGAGGTTCTTGAAGTCGTCGAGGTCGAGCAGCAGGACCACGGCATCCGAGTGCCGGCGGATGACGCGTTCGGCGAGGGCGGTCCATCCGGCTCGGGTGCGAAGGCCGGTGAGCGGGTCCCGGCGGGCGGTGGCGAGCCGGTGGGTGAGCAGGGCGGTGTGTGAGGCCCAGCCGATGAGCGGTAAGGCGAGGGCGAGCGCTTGGGTGTCCACGGTTCTCCTTCGATGCGGTTGGAAGGGGTTGCGTGGGCCGTCCGGGCGGTGGCGATGCTTGGCGGCTTGTGGCACCGCCCGGAGGCCGGTCAGCGGTGCTGGTCTGCGGAGGCGATGAGCGAGCGGATGACCAGGGCGCAGATGGCGACGGATGAGCCGGTGATGGCGACCGCGAGGAGCATCGAGACCAGGACCGCGCCGACGACCAGGACGACGGCCGTCCCACCGCCCACGAGTGCGACGACGGCACCAGGCGTGAGCTGGACGGTCGGCCTGGCCGCAGCGGTCGGAGCAACCAGCGGGGTAGGGCTCTGCTGGACCACGGCGGTCGGCTCGACGACGGCTGGCGGAGTGATGAGGCCGGTGGGCTGGGGCATGGTCGGAACCTTGGGCTTGAACATGGTGGATCTCCCTTCGCGAGCTGCTACTTGATGGCGGTGTCGATGGCGGGGGAAAGGAGGCTGTCGGCGAGGAGGTAGCCGCCGAGCAGGAGGACCACGACGAGCCAGAGCGGCGGGCGGATGAGCTTGATACCGAGCCAGCCGACGATGATCAGGGCGAACCAGAGCGGGACATCCACGGGGCCGGTCTCCTATCGGGCGGTGCAGCGGTGGGTGCGGGCGGCAAGCTGGGCGGCGCTCTGGCTGGAGTAGTCGGCGGACCAGCCGCAGCGGTCCGAGCTGCAGACGGCGGCGTGCTTGGTGTGGCCGTGGCGGTCGCGGTGGGTGCCGATCTGCACCGGGCCGATCCGCATCACGGAGTGGAAGTGGTCACGAGCGGGCATGGCGGTGGTTCTCCCTTCTGGTCAGGCAAGTTGGGCGGCGATGGTCTCGGCGAGCTGCGGGGGGACACCGAGTCGGGCGCGCAGGGTGTCGGTGTCGATCCGGGTGCCGGTGCGGGCGTGGTGGTCGTCGGCGAGCTTGCGGGCGTGGTCGACCAGCGCGGCCGGGACCGGCGGACCGACCGAAACGACGGGAGCGGCGGGGGCGAGTGCCGGGGTGTCCTCGGCAGCCGCGGCGATGGGCGCGTGCTCCGGTCGCGGATGGGGGACTGGTTCCCGCTCGACTTCTGTCATGGGGTCCGGGGTAGCGGGTGCCGGCGGGACTGGCTGCGGATCCTCGGTGGAGTGCGAGTGGGCGAGGAGGGTGCCGCCGAGGAAGGCGAGTGCGGGCCAGCCCGCGATGCCGAAGCGCAGCCAGGCCGGCGGGTGGGCGAGGTCGAGGAATCCGGCTGTGGCGACGTTGGCACCCAGCGAGGCCACCAGGGCGATCAGGAACCAGCACCAGGCCAGCCGGGAGGGGCCTTCACTGCGCAGGCGTCGCCAGGCGGCGACCAGGAGCAGGTCCACCGAGATGGGGTAGGCCCATGCTTTCCAGCCGTCCTGCCCGGCGGCGGCGGCGAGGTCGTGGAGGTGGGCGAAGGACAGGGCACCGGCGATGACGGCCTGGACCAGGACGGCGTCCACGCGGAACGCGGGGCGGGCCATCACGAGCCGCCGGGGTAGTCGGGACCGTCGGCGGGGTCGTAGCCGGGCGGGAACATGCCCGGCGGAGGCTCCGGAAGCGACGCGGCCAGGGACGGGCCGATGGTGTCGATGAACGCGTCGTCGGCACCAGGGGTGTTGGCGTACAGGGCCAGGGCGCCGAGCATCAGGACGGTGCGGTGGAAGTCTTCGATGCGCTCACACATGGGAGTCGGTCTCCCTTCCTTCAGGCATGGAGCGGGTAGGGACCCGGCGCGATGCGGTCGCGCCACCCGGGGGTACGGGAGGGATCAGGCGGTGACGGAGGCAGGCTTGGCGAGCGGCTCGGAGGCCGGGGCCAGGGAGCCGACGACGGGCCGGAAGGCTGCGAGGCCAGGCAGGTCCGGGGTTCGGTCGGCGTGCCGGTTGCAGACGTTCACGGCCTGGCGCAGCGAGGTGTGCGGGGCACGGATGCGGGCCCATCCGCCGGAGGCATCTCCGGTGACGGCGATGCCGGGAGTCTCGGTGGGGATCTGGATCGCGGCCAGGACGGCGTCGGGGGCGATGTCGCCGAAGGCCATGTTGGCGGAGGCTTCGTCGTTGACGCGGTGGGCCGTGCGGCCGGTGAGCTGGGCGCGGAGCATGGTGATGCCCTTGCCGAGTTCGGAGCCGAAGCGCTGTCCGCAGATCTCCAGGTAGATCCCGGCAGCACGGCCGAGTTGGGCGAGGCGGACCAGAGCGGTGATGATCCGGTCCCGGCGCTTCTCCTCGTCCTTCGAGGCGAAGAGGGCAAGTTCGGCGACCTCGTCCACCAGGACCACGACCGGGACCGGCCGCAGGTGGTCGGGCAGGTCCCAGATGTCAGCGGCTATCTCCGCGTCCGCCACGTTCACCGTGATCCGCTGCTCGGCCCGGATCACTTGGTAGACGTCCTCCATGTGCGTGACGAGCGCATCGAGGAGCTCCAGGGCGGTGTCTGGGTTGTCGGCGAGTGCGGAGAACCGGCGTGCCAGCGGGAAGAGTTCGACGCCCTGCTTACAGTCGATACCGACCAGCGCCACGTTCATGGGGGCGAGGCCGGCCACCAGGTTGCGCTGGTAGACGGACTTCCCTGACTCGGTGGCACCGAGGGTGAGCCCGTGCGGAACAGCACGGTAGTCGCGGTAGTGAACTGCACCGTCCTCCCGCAGAGCGACCGGGACCCGCATCGGTGCCAGGTCGGTCTTCGCAGGCATCTGCACCCGCTTGAGAACGTCGTAGCCGGTCATCCGCACCTCGACGACGCCGGATCGCAGTTCACGGGAGGTCACCCCGTACATACCGAAGGAGTGCCGAAGCCTGTCTGTGGCGGCGGAGACGTCGAAAGCGTCCTGTCCGGGGCGGAGCTTGAGGCGGAGCACCAGGCCGGTGCGTGTGGGGTGGACGCGCAGGATGCGCGGGGCGCGGGACTCCGGCACAGGCCGGTTGGTCATCCGGGCTAACGCCAGGCGCCAGCGGGAGGGCGGGACGGTCAGCCCGCACGCGTCCATCACGGAGACGTAGCGGACCAGAACCCGCACAGCGGCGAGGGCCGCACCAAAGACCAGCCAGTACCAGGCCGGGCGCCGCCACCGCAGGACCACTGCGGCAGCGACAACCAGCACCAGGGGGACCGTGAAGCCGGTCATGGTCAGGCCGCCTTGGGCTGCGACGCAGCGGCGGCGAGCGAGGTGACAGCGACCGCCCGGAACGCGATCCCGTGCCGCTTCTGCCCGTTGAACTCGTTCTCCCACGCCGAGGCAACCAGCCCCGTCAGCGCGACCGGGGTGCCCATGGCCAGGTCCTCGGAGACACCCGGCTGGGGAACGGTGAGCTTGAGGATCTCCACCTCCTCCGGCGTGGAGAACATGACCTCCACCGTCATCAGCGTCACGCCGTCCTTGTCGAGGGCGATCTCACCGGTACGGCGGTCCTTGACCTTCGGCTGCGGGGCCTTGGCGACCATCACGGTCGCGTTCGTGGTGTCGACGGGAATCTGACGCACAGCAGATCACTCCTCTGTAGGTGCTCAACTCCATCACTCATGTACATGAGTGACATGAAGAAGAGTGCATCACTCCTGTACATGAGTCAACCCGCCGCGAAGAAGAAATCGCAGCGGGCTGTGGCGAGTTGAGTGGGCGTCAGTCGGTAGCGGGGATCCGGTAGCTAAAGACGAACTGGTCAGCGGCCATGAGGGTGTCGCAGACCTCGACCACACGACCCTCTTCGGTCACGGCATCACGGATGAGGTGAACGACTGGGGAGCCGGGACTCAGCGCGAGTTCAGAGGATTCCGCCTTCGAGGCCGGCCGCGCCTGGAGAGTCTCGACGAACTCCGCGAAGACATGGCCGTCGTCTTCGAGTCGGGCATAGATCCCACCGGGGCCGGGGTTCTCGGAGAACAGCTCCGGGATGTCCTTCACAACGTCCCACGGCAGGTATGACGTAGCAGTCTCGACCGGTGTGCCGTTGCGGAAGTAGAGGCGGCGGCGGGCCAGCACCTTGGTTCCGGGTTCGACGTCGAGGCGATCCGCGATGTCGTCGGGTGCGTCGGCCGGGCCGATGAACAGCACGCTCACCTTGGCAGTCGCACCGGCCTGCTCCGACTCCGCAAGGTACGCGGCCTTGCCACCCTTGCGATGCGAACGCCGGAAGCGGTCCGAAGACCGATGACGCACTGGAGGCCGGGCCTTCACCAAGGAGCCCTTGCCCTGCCGGGTCTCCACCAAGCCGCTCGCGCGTACCTCCACCATGGCCTTGCGGATAGTGCCGCCGGATACGCCGTAGCGGTCGACCAACTCCGACTCACTCGGCACCATGTCGCCAGGCTTCAGGACACCTGCCCTAATCTGCTGAACGATCTCGTCGGCGATCTGAACGTACCGGGGTACGGCCCTGCCACCTCCTACTGCTGTTCCCATCGACCTACTCACTCTCCTATGCTCCTGTACATGAGTAACAGCGCCCAGGAAGCCACGTCAACGCCGAAGCACAGTGTGTCCGTGGCGGGGGCAGTCGTGCGCGAGGACGGCCGGCTCCTGGCGATCCGCCGCGCGGACAACGGGACATGGGAGCTGCCCGGCGGAGTACTGGAGCTGGAAGAGTCCCCGGAGCAGGGGGTCAGCCGCGAGGTCTGGGAAGAGACCGGCATTCACGTCGAGGTCGACGAGCTCACCGGGGTCTACAAGAACACCACCAGAGGCATCGTCGCCATGGTTTTCCGGTGCAAGCCCTCCGGGGGCACCGAGCGCACGTCATCCGAGTCCACCGCGGTTGACTGGCTCACACCGGAGCAGATCACCGAGCGGATGTCCGAGGTCTACGCGATCCGCCTGCTTGACGCCCTGGACGGAGCCGGTCCCCACGTGCGGAGCCACGACGGCCGCCGGCTGAACCAGACGCAGTGACGTCATGCTTAAGTGCGGGTCAGGTGAGAGTCTCCTGCGCCCAGCGGGCAATGCCACCGAGCCTGGCTGCCGCCACCTCGATATCGCCGGTTCGGACAGGCTGCTCGACTTCGTAGTCGTAGCCTTCGAGACCGCACTCCTCCTCAACCATCCGTCCGATTCGATACGCCTCGGCCGTGATCGGCAACGCTTCGCTTCCTGGGTAGCGGTAGGGGATCTCGATGTTGGCCGAGTCTCCGTCGTAGTCCAGTTGCAGATGACCAGCAGGCCCGTCACGCCACAGAGTCAGGCTGTACGGAAACTCCTCGGTGGCGACCGGGCCGACCTCCCGCAATATCCGCTGCATGAGCCTGTCCCAACCGGCACGATCCTCACCAGTAAGGTTCATGGGCTTGAGGTCGGCATCCGGGTCGTAGGCGGAGTTGATCTCCTCCAGGGTCTCGCCGAAAGTGCGTCCCGGGAGCACCCGCAGGAACATGATGTCGTAGGTCACTGTCCGCAGCCTACGTGTCCCCGCTCGCTACTTCCCGGGACCGGACACACACTGACTCACGCAGTGCGGTAAGAGTTTCTCTACTTCATCAAGGCCCGCGCACGGCGCGGGCGCGCGCCGCCTCAGCGGCGCGGCCTGCCTCTGTCTTCGCCCCGGCTGGCCGCGCCAGGCGGCGCGCTACGTGCAGCGGGCGGAAGCGAGAAGTTCACCCGCAGCTTCAAGACATGCCTCCGGCGGGGGCGCTCAGACTCCGGGATGGATGGGGCGCCGTTCGCGAGTGCCGGCCGGAGCGTGGTGAGCGTTGTGGGCTCCCATCCCGACCACCTTCGACCCAGGCAAAGCCGAGCAGCCGCGGCCCAGGGCGTCAAGGTCGTTCGTACAGTGGCGCGCTCCACCTTGACGCCCTGAACCACGCCCGCTCCACGACGTGTGGGCCGAAGGCGGACGGGATGGGAGCCGGGTGAGTCGTGGCAGAGGCTATCGCCGCCCGACCCATCAGGAACTATTTATGTGTAACGAGCGTGGGATAAGAACGCTAGTTTGCATTACCGCCGAAACAGTTGACGACATACCCCTCAAACGTTCCGCTGATTGATAGATCAAAGTGGCACCTACTAGAGATGCAAGCGAGAGGCGCCGGTTATCAGCACTTTTTGAGCCAGGTACTTCACCAACTCAATATCGGGACCGAGCTGCTCAGCTTCTTTGGAGAATGGCAGCAAGAGATTAGTTGCCGACTTACCCCCATCCTCCTTTGTGTGTACAATACGGCACCGAATGTCGTAGACGCGATTCGCGACCGCGGTAAGAAAATCATTCTTCGTGTCACCTAGATTAAGATGAGCAACATCTTTAATCTTTTGTTTTCCAGAGAAGTGCTCTTGAAGAATGTCGCTGCTTTCTATGAAGTCTCGGACGTGCTCTTCAGTCACGCATCCCGATATCGTGGAACGTAGCTGCTCTCGCTCACTCCCGTACCCTTTCCCTGCACCCGAAGCCAATCCAATTATCCTCACTAGGTTACTGTCGTCGTCGGGTCGAAAGCGGGGGTCCAGGAGTTCGTTACGCAGCTTCTCCAGCGTATCCCGGTGACTAAAGCTAGGGAAGAAATATTCCAGAACCTGATAGTAGGCAAGATACTCCAAAAGAGGAATTCCGCTAGAGCGCCCGTACCAGTAAAGGCTCAGCGGCTTTTCCGGATACTGATTTGTTGGATTCCGTGGTGCCTGCTGAGCCTTCTCCTGCTGCACCCTGCTTCGACTTCGCGCCACTTCGGACGCAACGGACGGGAGGATGGAGGTCGCTACGCCATACTGGAGATCCAGCTCAAAGAAGACAGCACCAGAAACTCTATTCAAAATATCTAGTACGTCGTCATGTCGGACCTCTTGAACGCCAGAAATTCGTATGGTCGGGAAGCGCCCCAATCCGTACGGAAGTGCATTCCTTTCCGATGCAGGCGCTCTTCTCCGCCTGCGATCCGACACCACATTGAATTCACGAGATGCAGACCCAATCTGCACGCGCAAATCGGGGCGATCTGGCGTTGGATCGAACTCCAAGATCCAGGCATCGTTTGTTCTGATTTTTGCGTTTGGCCTCGCGTCGTCTTCCACTTCTTCTTCCATGCCAGGCAGGTGCAGTTGCGGGTGATCGATTCTCCTTACACCTGGAATATCATGGAAGAGTAGATTTGAGAAATTAGATCGCACCGCCGCCTCTATTGTCCGCGACTCCGGAAAAAATACGCCGTCGAAGTCACCTAGGTAGATAAAAGCAGGGAACTCAACCGAAAGAAATTTCTCAGCATCCCCTGCACTAATAATTTGCGATCTCTTTTCCCTGCCATTTGGAAAGTCCACACGGAAACGAAGACCAATTGGCTCATACCAAATCCAGGAGCAGTCGATGCGCCTCTCCTGGCAGAGCTTCTCCAACTGACGGCGGGGATCACCTTCACCCAACTCCGATATCTTCTGCTTAAGAAAATCCGAGGACGCATCCACCATCGGGGAACTCCTTCGCTCGTCGAGATTAAGGGGAGATTAACAGCACTGGAGTTGCAATATCCTCGATTCTCCACATTGGGTCGAATGTCATCTTTTGCGGCAACTCTGGGGACGTATGCCCTGACGTGTGCGGGCTCGCTACCGCCTCCGGGCCTCGGTAGGCCAGCTTGGCCGTCGCTGACCGGTCGGTGCGGCTGTGGGCCGTCCGCCTCATCATCTGACCGCACCAGATGAGCACCAGAACGAGTGGTCAATCACGGTCAACGACAGGTGATAGATGGCGAAGTAGACGCACGACAGACGCGCTCCCTCGCAGGTCAGGCACACAGCCTGGCCAACGTAAACTGTGATTCCCAAGCTCAGAGCGCGAGTTCGATTCTCGTCACCCGCTCCATGAAAAAGCCCCAGGCCAGCGGCCGGGGGCTTCTTTGCTGTCTGGACCAGTTCAAGACACTCGCACCAGATCCGGACCAGAAGGCCCTTGATCAGCCTTCTTACGGGCAGACCGCACGAGGTCATTCAGGCCGCTCGCGACCTCCTGTTGTCGCTCAAGGTCCGAGTGCTGGTAGATCAGCGCGGCCCTCTCCGACGACTGGCCGGCGCGGACCATCGTGCCCTCAGGGTGGCCCCGAACCGGGTGGTGGCCAGGGTGTGGCCCCGTGTGACGAAGGCCGTAGAAGCGAAAGCCCTCCGGCATACCGACGAGCGCGCGAGCCCTGCGCCATTTCGGCCCGACGGTGGAACGCCGGAACGGCTTGCCCTTCTCCCCGACGAACAGAAGTCCGGCCCCTTCTCCGCATACCCGTCGAGGTGACGCCGGAGGTCGGTCCGGAGAAAGGCCGGCAGGACCACGACCCGCTTCCCCGCTTCCGACTTGGTGTCGCCAGGAGCGCGGCGGTCAGCTCGGGCGCCGCCATGCGGACGCGGCTGGTCAGCTCGCCCAGCCCCCGCCCCAGAGTGGGTTGCGCCGGATCAGGTCGTCCTCGATCTCACGGTTCCCATGGCGACAGCAATTGACCAGGCGGGCACGCGGCTGCACGTCCCGCCACGTTCTCCGAAGGAGACATGCGTGTCAGTGGCTGGTCCTAATCTGGTCCCCCCGCATTCGTGAAGAGGGAGCTATATGCCGAAGGTGCTCGAAAGTAGGCGTATCGGACGCATGGCAGTGAATGAGGTGCGTTCACTGCTGGAACGGCACGGCCACATCGTGCAGGAGATAGACGGCGGCAACGACCACGGCGAGGATCTGCACATCACCTTCGTCGATAGCGGACAGCGGACGGAGGATTCCCTGACCGTGCAGGTGAAGGGCGGAGTCTCGACCCGAACGAGACGCGGGCACCGCGTACCGGTCGGCAATCACGGGAATAACTGGCGCGATGGCAGCCTTCCCGTTCTCTGTGTGGTCCACGATCCCGAGCGCGGCGGGCTTTTCTGGGCCAATGCGACCCGCCAGCTCCGCCGGGGCAGGGCGCTACGCAAGAAGGTGAAGTCGATCACCGTCTCCCGGGAGTCCGTACTGGACGATGCGAGCCTTAACGCGTTCGTACAGGTCATGCGGCGCTATCTGGCACGGGAACGCGAGGGAGTCGGTAGGTGGGCGGACATGGCGAACGTCGAGTTCGCTCCGGACGACATCGTCAAACCCTTCGAGAACGAGGTCCACGAACCCATGGTCTTCTGGCAGCGTCGCGGTGAGCCGCATGCGGTCCTTCTCCACCACGACCTGGATTGGGAGCCAGTGCACATCCAGGAGGGGATGCTCCGCTTCGAGCCAATCCCTTGGGTCGGCAACGTCATCCTTGACATCGCGGAAGCGCACTGGCTGATGGGCTGTTTCAAATCTACGGAGTGGTGGCGGCGGCCAATCGGCCATCGCGACTCCGCTGAGCCCCGCCGGTCTTCCAGCCAGCCGTGAGTGAGCCAGGACTCAACCGTCCCGGGCACACAGGAGCTTGTCCATACAGCTTCGCACCGCACGTCGAGGCCGAAGGAGAGGCAACCTCGCGACGTGTGGCGCCTCACCC